>MELI01000066.1:0-1054 GCA_001767575.1 Candidatus Aquicultor primus
GCTTATGAGGCTGGCAAATTCTATGAAATAGTTCCAATGAATAAGTGAGCGCACCGCTCAACTTTCAATCTGGAGGCGTCGGTGTTTTGCATTTGCCTTAGCAGCGATTGTTAGGCTAGAGCACAGAACATAAAGAAGAATGCCTGTTGATGGCTAGCTTATCAACAGGCATTCTTTGTCGCCCACATTCCCTCTATCAGAAACTAACCACACTCGACTCGGAAACTAAATTGGCAAACTTAACCGCGTCAATGGATGAGGCGTTCAGCGTTTTAAGGTCTTCTTCAGTCACCCCACGGGCAACCAAGCAAGCCCCTCAAACATACACCGGGATGTTCCCCTTGACTACTTTCTCGATTAACTCAGTAAGGGGCGGAAGGCCGACCCCATGCACGCTCTTGGCGACCGCCTCCTTTGTCAAATACGCCCCCTCACCAAGCAGAGCGATGCCCACCTCTATGCCGGCCTCATGAGCGCCCACAGCAGTAACAAAGGCTAAGGTAGACTTAGTCGGATCATCGGTCGCGTGGGTGACAACTACCAGAATCTTTTTCATCTTCAACTCCTTTCATAATTTCTATTTATGTCTACTTCTCCTTTAAGTAAATCATTAAACATCGTTGTTAGAGCCGGCCGGGACAATTGAGATGGATACACATCGCCCATGGTATTCCGGACCAAACAAGCCATCGTCAACCGACATGCTTCTGCCAATCTTCTCCAATGACCATACTCGCGAAAAGTGCTACAATACGTGTGGTTATTCGGAAATCGCACAGCGTAAATCGGAGACCGGAATAGGGATTGTTTCAGAGATGAGATGTTCCTGAACTTTGCACAAAACGCTGAGATGGTTTAGGGATTTGCGGTCGCAAAGAAGGCTAAGTTTGCTGGTAATTGCTCGAATGGTTAGCCCTCCGATATTCTGGAATAAGATTACCGACTGCTGTATCCTTGAATGTGATAATACAACTGGAGATGAATAGATTTGTTTAAAGCACTTGAGAAGGTCCTCCGCATGGGGGAAGGCAAAAAGTTTAAAATGCTCGAAGAT
>MELI01000066.1:1122-7283 GCA_001767575.1 Candidatus Aquicultor primus
CTCGACGAAATCTTGCCGGAGGCGTTCGCCGTCGTGCGCGAGGCATCCAAGCGCGTCCTCGGCATGCGCCACTTCGATGTCCAGATAATGGGCGGCACCGTCCTTCACGAGGGCAAGATAACTGAGATGAGAACGGGTGAGGGTAAGACGCTCGTTGCGACGCTCCCCGTATATCTCAACGCGCTTGAGGGCAAGGGTGTCCATGTCGTCACCGTCAACGATTACCTGGCCAAGCGCGACAGCGAGTGGATGGGTCAGATATACGAGTTTTTGGGCTTCGAAGTCGGCTTGTTGCAGAACGACACGCCGCTCGAGGTAAAAAGGGAAGCCTATAAGGCGGACATAACCTATGGCACGAACAACGAGTTCGGCTTCGACTACCTGCGCGACAACATGGTCAGCCATATCGACCAGCGCGTCCAGCGCGGCCACCACTTCGCCATAATCGATGAGGTCGACAGCATTCTCGTCGATGAGGCCAGGACGCCGCTTATCATATCGGGTCAGCCGGAGCAGTCGGCCGACACCTATTATACCTTTGCGCGGATTATTCCCAAGCTCAAAAAAGGTCGCGACTACGACGTCGACGAGAAGCACCGCACGGTCGCGGTGACCGAGGAGGGTGTGACCCGCGTCGAAGAAGCGCTCGGCATCGACAACATGTACGACCACATCAACAGCCAGCTCGTGAACCACCTGCAGCAGGGGCTCAAAGCACAGGCGCTCTTTAAGAAAGACGTCGACTACATCGTAAAAGACGGCGAGGTCATCATCGTCGACGAGTTCACAGGCCGCCTGATGGAAGGACGCCGCTATAGCGAGGGTCTGCACCAGGCGATAGAGGCCAAAGAAGGCGTGCGCATCAAGGAAGAGAACCAGACGCTCGCGACCATCACCCTGCAGAACTACTTCCGCATGTATGAAAAACTCGCCGGTATGACCGGGACGGCCGCGACCGAGGCCGACGAGTTTATGCACATATATAAATTGGCGACGGTCGTCATCCCGACCAATATGCCTATGATAAGAGATGACATGGCCGACCTCATCTACAAGACCGAGGAGATCAAGTACAAGGCGGTTATCGACGACATCGTCGAGCGCAACAAACAAGGGCAGCCGATACTGGTAGGCACCGTCTCGATTGAGCGGAGTGAGCTTCTCGGCAAGATGCTCAAGCGCCGTGGCGTCAAACATGAAGTGCTTAACGCCAAACACCACGAGCGCGAGGCCGAGATTATCGCGCAGGCCGGCCGTAAAGGCGCGGTCACTATCGCCACAAATATGGCCGGTCGAGGCGTCGATATCGTTCTCGGCGGCAACCCGCCAGAGCCGGGCGAGGCCGAAGAGGTCTTGGACGCCGGCGGCCTTCACGTTATCGGCACTGAGCGTCACGAGTCGCGCCGTATCGACAACCAGCTCCGCGGGCGTTCGGGTCGCCAGGGAGACCCCGGCTCCACCCGGTTCTATCTCTCGCTCGAAGACGACCTGATGCGGCTCTTCGGCTCGGAGAGAATCGGCAATATTATGGAGCGGCTCGGCGTCCCCGACGACCAGCCGATAGAGCATAGCATGATATCAAAGTCGATTGAGACCGCGCAGAAACAGGTCGAGGCGCAGAATTTCTCGATACGTAAGCATGTCCTCGAATACGACGACGTGATGAATAAGCAGCGCGAGGTAATCTACAATGAGCGCTTCGCGGTGCTAACCGGCGAAGATCTGCACGAGCGCGTGCTCGAGATGATAGACGATGTCATGTCGAGCGCGGCAGCGATATTTACCGGCGATGAAAAATACGCCGAGGCCTGGGATTGGGACGGCCTCTTCGCCTATATCAACCAGCTGTTCACGCTGGGTTGGGGCAGGGATTCGATTGACGACGCGACGATTACGCGCCAAGAACTCGAGGAGCGGCTCATCGAAAGCGCGAGGGCTGCATATATGAAACGCGAGGAAGAGCTGGGTTCGGAAGTTCTCCGTGATATAGAGCGCATGGTCATGCTGGAGGTTATCGACAACAAGTGGCGCGAGCACCTCTACGAGATGGATTATCTCAAAGAGGGCATCGGCCTTCGCGCCATCGGCCAGCGCGACCCGCTTATCGAGTATAAATCCGAGGCGTTTGCGGCCTTTAACGCGATGAGCGAGGGTATCAAAGAAGATGTGCTCCAATATATGTACCATGTGAAGATTGTCCGCGATGAGCCCGAGCGTCCGAAAGAGAAGGTCTTGGTAACCAGCGGCGGTGGAGAAGGGCCGAAAAAGCCCATAGTCAACGACGACAAGACCGGGCGAAACGACCCGTGCCCGTGCGGAAGCGGCAAGAAGTACAAAAAGTGCTGCGGCCAGTAGGCGAGGGCAAGTAGCCCGCTGCGGCATTATCATTTAATGTAATCGCTCCGGCGCGCCGTTATTTAGATTATTAAAACGTTTAGATTATTAAACCGAAATCAGATTCGATCAGGGGTGCTATAGATTGGCAACAGATTTTAGTGAAGAGATTAACCTGGTACGTGACAAGATACGAGACATAAAGGATTATCTTTGACGTCGACACTAAGCGCGACGAGATAACAAGGCTTGAAAAAGAGGCGAGCAAACCGGGTTTTTGGGATGACCAGGAAGCGGCGCAAGCCTTGATGTCGAAGATGAGCGATATAAAAGACGACATCGTCGCCTGGGAGAAGGCGGATGATGACGCCGAAGAACTCGAGATAATGAATGAACTCGCAGTCTCCGAAGGCGATGAGGCGCTCGCCTCCGACGTGGAGCGGGGCTTCAGGCGTTTGAAGAGATACGCCGATGACCTCGAGCTGCGGAGCTGGTTTACCGACCCGCTTGACAGCCACAGCGCCATCGTCACCGTCCACCCCGGGGCGGGCGGCACCGAGTCGCAAGACTGGGCCGAGATGCTCATGCGCATGGTAATCCAATGGTCGAAAGATAAACACTATCAGGCGAGCGTCTATGAGATTGCGGCCGGCGACGAAGCCGGCATCAAGACCGCGACCTTTACCATCCAAGGGAAATACGCTTACGGCTTTCTGCAGGCGGTGCGCGGCGTCCATCGTCTCGTGCGGATATCCCCGTTCGATTACGGCGGCCGGCGCCACACCTCGTTTGCGTCGGTCGATGTCATCCCGGAGGTCGAGCGCGACGTCCAAATCACTATCGACCCCGCTGATTTAAGGATAGAGACCTACCGCTCGACGGGCGCCGGCGGCCAGCATGTCAACGTTACCGACTCCGCGGTGCGAATTACGCACATGCCGACCGGTGTCATGGCCCAGTGCCAGAACGAGCGCTCGCAAACGAAGAACAAAGAGACCGCGATGATAATCCTCCGCGCCCGCTTATACGAGCGCATTCAGGAGGAGCAGGCTCGCGAGGCGGCCGAGCGGCACAAGCAAAAAAAAGAGATAGCCTGGGGGAGCCAGATAATGTCGTATGTGCTCCACCCCTACCAGCTAGTCAAAGACCACCGCACCGGCGTCGAGAAGGGGAACGTCCAGGCCGTTCTCGACGGCGACCTCGATGATTTCATAATCGAGTATCACCGGCAGCGGATTTCGGAAGCCGCCGATGGGTAGAGGGCGACATAGGATTATCAGGGCTAAAGCCCTGAGCTACGGGCCTGGGGTTTCGGGAGCAATAATAATCATGTTAGTTGAAAGCTGATAACCATGACTGAACCTAAAAAGCCTATTATCAAAATCGAAGCCGACCTCCACGTCCATACGGTAGCGAGCGGCCACGCCTACAGCACCGTCGAGGAGATAACGAAGGAGGCGGCCAAGCGGGGTCTTAAGATGGTCGCGCTTACCGACCATGGCCCGGCGTTGCCCGGCGGCGCACACCGGTACCACTTCTGGAACCTGCGCATAATGCCGGCCGAGCTAAACGGCGTCCACATTCTCAAAGGAATCGAAGCCAACGTCACCAACGCCAACGGTGACCTCGATTTGCCCGAAGATTATCTCGCACCGCTCGAGTTGGTCCATGCCGGATTTCATCCGAATTGCGGCTACGTGAGCGGCTCGGTTGCGCAGAACACCGAAGCACTTTGCCGGGCGATGGATAATTCGCTGCTCGATTTTATCGTCCATCCCGGCAACGCGAAATTTCCTATCGACCCCGAGACGCTTGTCGATGCCGCGGCCGAGAAGGGCATTCCACTCGAGATAAACAACAGCTCGTTCTTGCCGACCACCAGCCGGCCGGCAGCGTATGATTATGATTTGGCCATCGCAGAGCTTATTCGCGAGAAACGCTCGCATGTTATAATAAGCAGTGACGCACATATCTATACACAGGTAGGCGTCTTTGGCCAGGCCTTAGAACTGGCTAGCTTAGCGGGCATAACCGAAGACCAAATCATAAACACCTCGGCTCAAAAAGTGCAGGACTATCTTGCCTCAAGGAGAGCCCGGCGGTAGGAGTTAGCGTGAAGCGCTGGTGTATAATCGCAACATTAGTCATAGTCTTGGGAGTATTTTTCGCGATAATCGTCCCGACTATCGTCAGTTACTCGATAGAGAAGACCGTTATCGATACTATCCGCCGCGATTACGACCTCAAGGATTGCGCCTACGTCCGCGTCGACCACAGCTATCCGGCACTCTTCCGCGGCAAGATAGAGCGCGTCTACATCGAATGCACCAAGAGCGAGTTCAACGGCATCAAAGCCAAGAGCGTTGTCATCACCGTCAAAGACATCGAGTTCGACGTTAAAAAGACACTGCAAACGCGTGATGCCGTGATTCACGACATCGGCATGGCTAAAGCGAGCATAGTCGTCAGCGAAGCTGAGATAAACAAGTTTATCGCAAGAAGTCATGACGATTTGAAAGGCTGGCGCCTCGACCTTAAGCCAAACGAGGTTGTCGCAAGCGCCGAAATCGAGATGATAGGCAAGCTAGATGTTTCGTTCAGGCCCAGGCTAAAGGGGGACCGGCTCGTTCTCGAGCCGACCGAGGCTAAGTTCGCGGCCACCGACAGCCTCGGGCTCAGCGAGGCCAAGAACTGGATAGGCGCGATAGGACTTGACCTTCCCGTGAGCGACCTGCCGTTTAATATGAAGATCACCAAAGTGCTTGTTCAAGACAACCAGATGTTGGTCAACGCGGGCAACTGACAGCGACCGCACTGCGTTTTAAGTGAGTTTTAGCACTTCCAGCCCGGTTGGGCACATGCAAGCGGTCGCCGAAATCTCGAAGTTATTTGCCGAGCGGTGCAAAACGCGCTATAAAGATAGATGGGATTAATTGTTAACGCCAAAACAGTGCTTTGGCGAGGCAGTGCCGGCCGGCTTGCGCCGGTCGTATTGTATGCGGATTGTGAAAGGAGCCGACTTGACCACGCACACGACAGACAAACAGGCGACCGTCTCATTGGTAGAGGCGAAAGCCAGGACTATACGGACCCGAATAATCAATATGCTCGGCGCGGCGGGTTCGGGCCATCCGGGCGGCTCGCTATCGGCGGCCGACATCGTTACGACACTCTATTTCCACGAGATGAACCATAATGCGGCGGAGCCGCGATGGCCGGCCCGTGACCGGTTTGTCTTAAGCAAAGGACACGCGGCGCCGGTTCTATACGCGGCACTTGCCGAGAGCGGCTATTTCCCCAGGGAAGACCTCGCGACATTGCGCAAAATAGACAGCCATCTCCAGGGTCATCCCGATATGAAAAGAACACCGGGTGTTGAGATTTCGACCGGCTCGCTGGGGATGGGGTTCTCAGCGGCGGTAGGGATGGCGCTCGGCTTGAAGATAGACAAAAGCGAATCGCGGGTCTATACGCTCATCGGCGACGGAGAGTCCCAGGAGGGGATAATCTGGGAGGCCAGTATGTTCGCGGCGCAACACAAACTCGATAATCTCGTCGGCATTCTAGATTACAACAACTTGCAGATAGACGGTCATGTAAGCGATATCGTCGACATCCGGCCCACCGCCGCGAAATGGTCCGCTTTCGGTTGGCACACGATTGAAATTGACGGACACAACATTGAGCAGATAATGGGCGCCCTGGACGAGGCGAAATCGACAAAGGGTAAGCCGACTATGATAGTCGCCAACACCGTAAAGGGCAAAAACGTCTCATTTATGGAAGGGCAAGTCGATTTCCACGGGAAAGCGCCGTCCAAAGATGAG
>MELI01000066.1:7394-18924 GCA_001767575.1 Candidatus Aquicultor primus
CACAATCGAATCTGACAATAGAATCCGTAATATCCGTAACAACGTCCCCTTCTTCCTTAATAGAAGGCGAGACAGATAGTAAGGAGTACGATGTCTGAGATGAGAGCGACGCGCGAAGCGTATGGCGAAACACTAATAGAGTTGGGTCGAGCTAACCCGAACATAGTGGTCTTAGAGGCCGACTTGGCGAAGTCGACAACGACCATAAAATTTAAGAAAGAATTTCCTGACAGGTTTTTCGACTGCGGCGTCGCCGAGCAGAACATGATGGCGATGGCGGCTGGCTTGGCGACGACCGGCAAAATATGCTTTACCGGCTCGTTCGCGATGTTTGCCACAGGCCGTGCGTTCGAGCAGGTAAGAAATACGATAGCGTATCCCGCGCTCAACGTTAAGATATGTCCCACGCACGCCGGCATAACGGTCGGCGCCGACGGAGGGTCACACCAGACCATCGAAGATATCGCGCTTATGCGTGTGATTCCCGGCATGACCGTCATCGTCCCGGCCGACTACTACGAGGCGAAAAAGGCGATTGCCAAAGCGGCGGAGATAGACGGGCCTGTCTACGTGCGTCTCGGCCGTGCAACGCTGCCGATGATATTCGACGAGGATTACGACTTCGTCCCCGGTAAAGCGATTGTCCTCAGGGAAGGAACGGATGTCACGATTTTTGCGACTGGTATTATGGTCAGCAGCAGCCTGGCGGCGGCGGAAAACCTTGCTAAAGCCGGCATTAGCGCTGAAGTTATCAATATATCTACTATAAAACCACTAGACGATAACGCTATAATAGAATCGGCGGTAAAAACCGGAAGAGTGGTAGTAGCAGAGGAACACAGCATTATTGGTGGACTTGGGAGCGCTGTCGCGGAGTTGTTGTGCGAGAAGCATCCGGTACCGGTAGCAAGAGTGGGAATAAAGGACGTTTTTGGGCGCTCAGGCGAGCCGGCCGAGTTGCTAAAATATTACGGACTAACCGACGAAGACATCTCCCAAGCGGCGAAAGGTCTACTGGGCAAGTAGACATGCAAGCCCCACTTTCCCGCAAAGCATACCGGCAAAGACCTTTGCTTTATCTCAAGCCTTCTGGTAGCATACCGATTTTGGGAGTGATAGTAGCATGATTAGAATTAAGAACGTATCAATGTCATATAAAGGGGCTCATCGTCCCGCGTTGAAGGACATCAACGTCGATATCGATCGCGGTGAATTCATCTTTTTAGTCGGTCCCTCGGGTTGCGGTAAATCTACTTTTATACGCTTGTTGCTTAGGGAATTGATACCCACAAAAGGCGATATCTTTATTGCCGGGCATGACCTTGTCAACATGCGCCGCTGGCGCGTGCCGCTGCTTAGGCGCAACATAGGCTGCGTCTTTCAGGATTATAAACTTCTTCCCAACAAGACCGTCTACGAGAATGTCGCATTCGCGCTCGAGGTTATCGGGCGCCCGACGAAAGTCATCAAAGCGCAGGTTCCCGAAGTCATACGGCTTGTCGGTCTGGAGGAGAAGCTTAGCAATTACCCGGATGAGCTCTCCGGCGGTGAGCAGCAGCGTGTCTCGATTGCGAGGGCTTTTGCCAATCGGCCGGCCATTATTCTCGCAGACGAGCCGACCGGAAATCTCGACCCGGCGAGCTCTAGCGGCATCATGTCGCTTCTGAACAAGATTAACCGGACCGGGACGACGGTTCTGGTTGCGACGCACGACCGTGAGATGGTCGACAGCATGCGCAAGCGTGTCATCGCGCTCGAGGAAGGGGCTCTCATGCGAGACCAGCAGCGTGGTGTATATGGTTACGAGGAGTAATGTGAAGGAATTCAGGGAAACGACCACCGGCAAACCCCGAATTTCTGTGTTGAATATTTAGAAGGAGCCGAACTTTATGCAATTTCGTCCTTTTTACTTCTTGAAAGAGTCTTTGGTAAGTTTCAAGAAAAATTGGGTCATCAGTATGGCAGGCATCACCACAGTCGCACTATCGCTGCTGCTGGTAGGGGCCTTCATGCTCTTCGCGTTCGCGATGAACAACATCATAAAATCGACCGAGCAGAAGGTCGAAGTAGTGCTTTTCCTGGCCGAAGGGGTGCCCGCCGAATCGGTCGAAGCGCTCCAGGCGGAGATCATCTCCTGGGAAGAGGTGCAGAAGGCGACCTATGTCTCCAAGGAACAGGCGCTCGGCAGGCTTAAGCAAGAATTTAAAGAGTCGGACATGCTCGAGATGCTCGAAGGCAACCCGCTACCGGCGTCTCTAGAGGTAACGCTTAAGAACCCGCAGAAGGCCAACGATGTCGTCGACCGGTTAAAGGGACGTTCTGAGATTGACGATATTAGGCATGATAGAGAGACTGTTGAGCGGCTGTTTCAGGTAACCAGGGTCGCGCGGTGGTTCATTGTGGTCTTTGTCGGGCTGCTCGCTTTTACATCCCTGGTTCTTATCGCCAATGCGATTCGTCTCGCGATTTATGCGCGACGCAAAGAGGTGGCGATTATGCGGCTCGTCGGTGCATCGAACTGGTTTATCCGGTGGCCGTTTTTGCTCGAAGGTATCTTACAGGGCTTCATCGGTGGTATTATCGCGGCGCTTCTGTTGTACCTCGCAAAGGTCATGCTCATAGACAAGATAAAGGGCGCGCTGGTGTTTCTGCCGATCAGCTCGAGCCCGCAGGAATTCTATCAACTGATATTTGCTTTGCTTGCTGCCGGGATGTTCATCGGCGCGGCAGGGAGCGCCATAGCTCTACGGCGATTCTTGAGGGTCTAAAACGGCAAGCAGGTGCGGTTGCTATACGTAAGCTTGAGGATTGCGCGCCCTTATGTAGTGCGCTGGTTGACTTGCCAAGCCTCCAATGCTTAACTAGTAGCTAATCAAAGGTGGAGCCATGGGTATTACTACTGCGTTGCGGCAAAAAATAACAGCAGTAATTGCGATATTAGTCATTATCTCTCAAGTTAATCCTGCCTTCTCTTCAGAAGTCTCCGGTAAGAAAAATGAGCTAAACGGCGTCAACGGCCGTCTCAAACAGACCCGTGAAAAGATAAAACAATCCAAAGCCCAAGAGGCCAGGCTCGTCGGCGAGATAAAATCGGTCGACGACAGCGTCTTTGCCGCCCAGATAGAGTTGGACCGGTTCGACGCCGAGCTCAAGAAGGTGGGTTTACAGCGCGGCGTGACCGAGCGCCAGCTCGAAGTCTTACAGGTAGAACTATGGGATACCGAGCAGGAGCTGGAACAGACCTCCGCAAAACTCGACGAACAGAAGACTCTTCTAGACAACCGTGTCGAAGGTATGTACAAACGCGGAAACGCGGGCTACCTCGACGTTTTGCTCAACGCGAGCAATTTCACGAGTTTTTTGAACCGGATGCGTTTTCTGGAGTACGTCGTAGCCCAGGACATCAATATAGTCGGCCGGATAACCGAGACCAAAGAGATCATCGAGGAGAAAAAGCGCGATGTCGAACAGAACAAAGTCGCCTTAAACGGTGAGCGCGTCAAGTTGGTAGCCGAGGAGCAGCGGATTAAAGAGCTGACCCAAGCGCGGCTGACCAAGAAGAAGGCTCTTCAATCCGAGAACGGCAGGAAACAAGCGCTTCTTGTACAGATAAAGGACAACCGTTCAGCATATGAGCTGGCCGAAGACCAGCTTCTCGATGAGTCGTCACGACTTACCTCAAAAATAAAGGAGTTGGAACGCAAGGCGCGCGGGAGCGGGCGCTCTTCGGCAAAACCGAGCGATTTCTCACCGGGCGCTTTTGCCTGGCCGACCGATGGCGATGTTACGTCCTCGTTCGGTATGCGAAAGCATCCCATACTGGGTGTGACACGGATGCACACCGGCATAGACATAGGAGCGCCCTACGGGCAATCCGTAATCACGGTCGACGACGGCGTGGTCATCCAGGCTGGATGGCTTAAAGGATACGGACAAACCGTAATTGTCAGTCATGGAGGCAATTTAAGCACCCTTTACGCCCATCTCTCATCAGTCAGCGTCTCCGACGGGAGCAGCGTTTCGAAAGGGCAGACGGTTGGCAAGATAGGCTCGACCGGCCTGTCTACCGGACCCCATCTCCATTTCGAAGTGCGAAAAGACGGCGAGCCGCAGAATCCCATGAACTGGTACTAATAAATCCTTAGTAAAACCGGTCTGCGTCTTTTCGGCGACTCCAGTTATTCTCTTGTAGCCCCAATATTTCGCAAGCTATGGCGGATACCCCTGTTTTTGCTTATACTAATAAAAGTCATTGTATTAAAAGAGGTGTAAATTTTGGATAGAAAAGTCTTAGCCGCAATAGGAGTCGCGCTCGCATTTTTGGTAGTCTTCGCAACATTCGCCGGAGGTATGTTTCTCGGCAAGATGTTGGAGCAGCAGCGTACGGCGGCATACCAGGAAGGATTGCCGTCGGTTCAGAAGGTTCAGGAAGTGTTCTCGATAATCGACCACGCCTATGTAGAGGAAATCTCAGAGAAGAAGCTGATTAACGGTGCCGTCGAGGGCATGCTCGAAGCTCTCGATGACCCGTATACCCACTACTTCGACAAGACACATTTCGACTCGTTCATGGAGGTGACAACAGGGCATTTCGACGGTGTCGGCATTGTAATCAGCCAGAACAAAGAGAAAGAATTGGTCGTGATATCGCCTATCGACGGCACCCCGGCCCATAAAGCGGGCATCAAAGAGAACGATATTATAACGAAAATAGACGACAAAGAGACCAAGGGCATCAATAGCGACGAGGCGGTAAAGCTGATTCGCGGAAAGCGCGGCACAAAGGTCAAGCTGACGATGCGCCGCGAGGGCACCAAGAAGCCGCTCGTCTTTGACCTGGTAAGGGCACAAATCAACATCCCGAACGTCTCGTCCGAGAAGGTTGATGGCGATATCGGTTATCTCAGGCTCCACCAGTTCAACGAGCAGACCCAAGCCGACCTCAAGAAGCACTACGAAGATCTCAAGTCGCAGAAGGTAAGAGGAGTCGTCTTCGACCTTAGAAACAATCCCGGCGGCATTCTCGAGCAGTCTGTCGACGTGGGAAGCATGTGGATAAAGTCGGGCGCTATCGTAAAGATCAAATCAAGGACCGGCCAAATCGAATCGAAAAATGCGAACGGCGGGGCCGATGAGACGATGCCTCTCGTCATTCTCGTCAACAAAGGCAGTGCCAGCGCTGCTGAAATCGTCGCCGGGGCTATGCAGGATTATAAGCGGGCCGTTATAGTCGGTGAGACCACTTTTGGCAAAGCGTCGGTACAGACAGTCATCGATCTTTCGGACGGGTCGGGGATATTGCTCACCACCGACAAGTATCTTACGCCGAAAGGTCGGATGATTCACAAGAAAGGAATCAAACCCGATATCATCGTCAAATTCGACCCGCATAAAGATAAAGAGGACGTTCAGCTTAAGAAAGCCAAAGAGGTTTTGAGGGAGCTAATCTCGGGGAAGCGGGTACTTAAAGCGGCATCGTAAGGCCGCACACCAGCCGGCGACTTGCGCAAATAAAAATAGCCCAGAGCGTCTGCCCTGGGCTATTTGATTTCAATGCTACATCCGGTCGTCGTCGTCGATTTCATCGAAGAGTTCCGCCGGTGCCTCTTCATCGTAGCGTGACGCTGTAAAAATCTCGCGATTGACGCGATTTGCGCGCTTGTTGCCCTCTTCGATTGGGGTGAGCTTCAGGATTTTAATGTCATCGACCAATTCTATTACGCTCAAATTGTTATCAAGAGGGAAGAAACGTAAATAATTAAAGCTGAGGATGTTCAAGAATATGCAGCCGTTTACGATGAGAGTCGAGGTCTCGGCGTTAGAAAAGACTTTAACCACGACACCTTCGCCCTCGCTGATGGTGCTGCCGTCGACGTTGTAGGCATACTTGACACTCTCGAGGGTCTCGAGGGCACGTCGCATGTCTTTCTTGTTAATCAGGATGCCTTCATTGACGATACAAGGAGCAGGTGAAGCATGACGAAAGTTTTGCATCGATTATAACCTCCGAGTCTGTTGCAAGTTACTTGCTCATTCTATAACAGTTACCGGAAACCGTAAATACCAAAAATTCGAATATGGTGAAAACTTTGAGGGGTGTTAAATGCAGATAACGCGTGAGCTAATAACGCTGATGAGTAAGAAGGGATACGCGCCGCAGGACCTGGACGGGCTGGCGGCTGAACTTCAGCTTCCGGGAGTAGACAAGCATGATATTAAGAGAGCCCTGGGCTTGCTCGAAGCTGAAGGCAAGATATTGCAGACGAAGAAGGGCAAGTATGCACTGCCGGCGCAGCTCGATTTGGTCATCGGCGAGCTCCTGGCGAACAAGGCCGGGTATGGTTTTGTGAAGACTCCCATAGGTGATGTCTTCGTCCCGGCGAGCAAGATAAATGGGGCTATGCACGGTGATAAGGTCGCTATTCGTATTTCGCGAAGAAAGACCAGGCAGGGTCCGCGGAGCGAGGGCGAGATAGCGCGCATACTGGAGAGGGCTTACGAAGCCGTCGTCGGACGTTATGAGCGGCACGGCAAGATAAGCATAGTAGTTCCGTCGGATAAGCGCATCCAGTACCATGTCTTTGTCCATCGAAACGACGCTATTGACGCAAAAGACGGAGATATGGTCGTCGCCAAAATTCTCGAATACCCGGACGGAGTGCGCGCGGCGCGCGGGAGCATCATCGAGATAATCGGCGATGAGACGTCGCCGACGATAGAGATAGATGTCATTGTCCGCGAACACAATCTGAGCACGGAGTTTACTTTGGCGACCATGGCCGAGGCCGAATCGGTGCCCGAAAGCGTCATCGTCGCCGATACGCTGGGGCGCAAAGATTATCGCGGTGTCTTTACGGTAACTATAGACGGTCTCGACGCTAAAGATTTCGATGACGCCATCAGCATCAGGCGCGACAATAGCGGTCACTTCCACCTCGGTGTACATATCGCCGATGTCTCTCATTATGTGGGCATCGGCAGCGCGCTCGACCAGGAGGCTTACGAGCGCGCGACCAGCGTCTACCTGGCCGACCGGGTGTTGCCGATGTTGCCGCACAAGCTCTCGAATAACATCTGCAGTCTCAACCCGCGTGTTGACAGGTTGAGTCTCTCTGTCGAGATGGTCGTCGATGAGGCCGGCGAGGTCGGTGACTTCGAGATATTCAACGGGGTGATCAACAGCGATTACCGCCTCACCTACGAGCAAGTCGACGAGGCGTTTGCGACAGGGGTCTTCCCAGATGCGGACGTTCGCGACCTTCTCGTTTCGATGCGCGAGCTGAGCGATGTTCTAGAAGGTAAGCGCTTGAGGCGGGGGAGTCTCAATTTCGAGACTATTGAGCCCAAAGTGATTCTCGACGCGAATCTTAGACCTTTAGAGGTCATAGTACGGGAGCGCACCGCCGCGACCAAGCTTATCGAAGAAGCGATGATTCTCACCAATGAGACGGTGGCCGGCTTTATGTATTGGCAGGATGCGCCGATGGTCTACCGAGTCCACGACAAGCCCAACGAGGAGAGCCTCGTCCAGATAGAGGAACTCATCGAGAACCTCCATTATCCGGTCAAGAAGCTCAAAGGGGCGCATCCGAGGGTAATCCAGCAGATAATCACGCACGCGCACGACAAGCCGGAGAAGCTGCTCATAAACAACCTCTTGCTGCGGGCGATGAAGCGGGCGAAATATACGCCGTCGAGCACGCTTCACTTTGGGTTGGCTTCACAAAACTATACCCATTTCACCTCGCCAATCAGGCGTTATCCCGACCTCATCGTTCACCGGTTGGTCAAAGCGACGCTCGACCAGAGTCTATCCGAGCCCGAGCTGGTAGGAATGGTCGATAGTCTCGTCGAGATTTGCGAACATAGCTCCTATATGGAGCGCGAGGCCGACGACGCCTCTCGCGAATCGGTCGATGTCAAACTCTGTGAGCTTATGAAGGCGCATATCGGCGAGGAATTCGACGGGACGATAACGGGTGTCGCGGGATATGGATTTTTCGTTCAGCTCGCGAACACGGCCGAGGGGCTAGTGCATATCAAAGACATCACCGACGACTATTACGAATACGATGAGGCTACCTTTACGCTGCTTGGGCAGCGCACCGGGCGGGCGTTTCAAATCGGGCACACCGTGCGGGTCCAGATAACAAATGTCGTCATCGGCGAGCGCAGGATAGACTTTGTCCTGGCCGAAGAGGAACAAACGCGCAAGAAACGCTCGAAGAGGGCAAGATAGCCGAGAGCTGTATGTCGTGGTTGAACTGCTTGCGCTATGCGACTTCTTCCGGGCCGGAGTTTTCGCCACAATCCAGTCCGCGAAGTGATATAATTCATTAGCATGAAAACGGAAAGAGTCGCGGCCAAGAACAGAAAAGCATACCATGATTACCATATCGATGAGACCTACGAAGCAGGAATCGAGCTCAAAGGGTCTGAGGTCAAGTCGATTCGCGCCGGTAAAATCAATTTGCGGGATAGCTACGCGCGGATAGACGATGGCGAGATGTGGTTATTTAATGTCCATATAAGCCCGTATAGCCACGTCGATAAATTTACGCAACCCGACCCGATCCGGCCCCGCAAGTTACTATTGCACAAGAAAGAGATACTGCGCCTGATAGGGAAGACAAAAGAGAAGGGCTATACGCTCATACCTCTCAAGGTCTATTTCAACAACCGCGGGAAAGCGAAGGTCGAGATAGGATTGGCAAGGGGTAAGCTTCTTCACGATAAGCGCAAGGACATCTCCGAGCGCACCGCGAAACGCGACATAGAGCGCGCTCTCCGCGAGCGGCAGAAACAGTAAGGTCGAGCGCTCGGCATGGTGAGCGTGAGAGCGCTGGTCCATTTACAGCGCAAGCCTAATTCTATATAATTTACATAGGGCTTCGTACATTGAAAAATGCGCCGGTGGTTAGTTTGACCGGCCAATAATATGGGGGCGACAGGCTTCGACTGAGGTTGGTTTCGGCAAGAGAAGCGAGTCGAGCTCAGACAACTCGTTAAACTATCTGACAAAAAACAAACGCAAACGAACCAATTGCACTAGCCGCTTAATTGTGGCTCGTTAAACTAGAGATTGCTCACATCTCTAGGGCGACGTCATCATAGTGAGCTTACTTCACCCGGACGCCCATAGGGGTTGAAGAAAATCTTATGGGATAGCGACCGATTTACCCTGACTATGGGGATGCCGGAAGCGAATAACAAACATAGTCTACACTCGTAGATGCTCTTGTGGAAATGCCTGAGGACGTGGGTTCGATTCAGAAATGGGGTCGCCGGTAGCGGTAACGCTACCAGGAAAAACAAGGCTTACATCGGTGAAATCTAAGTTCGAGAGAATAAGGCAACGCCGAGGGGTGAAAGCCCTCTAGAGACTTATGTAGGAGTCTTGCCAAGTAGGTAAATCTATGGCTCTTACTATACGCCTTGCACCGCATTGCAAGAAAAATGCGGTTGAAGACATAGTCCAGTCCTTTCGGAAACGTTAGGGTAGCTGTCCCACCGCCTCCACAAAAATAGGCCACTGTTAAGAGGTGGCCTGTTTTTATGCTTGCAAATAGAACATACGTTCGCTATAATAATGATATGGAAGCCGCACATTCAAGCGCCTGTTTATATTGTGGCATAAAATTTGATGCGCAGTTGAGAGAGCTGAAGCGGGGTAATGCTAAGTTTTGCTCAAGAAGTTGCGCAGCAGCTTTCGGAAATAAACTGCGAAAAAAAGAACTAGTCCCTAATCTAACATGTCATCAGTGTGGCAATGAGTTCTATCGAAAACCTTCATTAAGTAAATCAAGTGCTAGCTATTGCTCTGAGCGGTGCTTCAGGGAGGCGTCCGGGCGTGCTTTTTCCAAAGAAAAAATTCTCCGTCTTATTCGGGGTTTTGTTGATAAGCAGGGACGCATACCAACTCAAGTAGAGTTCTCTCACAAGCGAGGTTGGCTTAATCCGAGCACGGTAGTTGGTCATTTTGGCTCATGGAACAAGGCAATCGAAGAAGCCGGCTTTCTGTCTAATTCGGCATCGATAGGCTATGTATGCTTTGCTAAAGATGGTCATCTTTGCAGGTCTTACAGTGAATTATTGATAGACGATTGGCTTACGGATAATGGAGTCAGACATGATAAAGAAGTCAAGTATCCGGGTAGTAGATTGGTAGCCGACTGGAAGGTCGGAAATATGTTTATTGAATATTTAGGGATCGATACGCGAAGGGATAATGTGATTAGCCGTAATTATCTTGAAACGCTTGAACGCAAGAGAAGGATTTGTCTAGCCTTAGGTGTGAGACTATTGGAATTAAGACCCGATGATTTAAAAAGTATCGAAATAGAGATGTTTCGTTATACCTAGCTTAGAAGCCGAACCGTTTTCAACACAGGACTCGTTACTCTAAGAATTGCCGAATAAGCTGCTTCAGCCACTGATACTGCTTATAGAGGGGTATTTCTCCAAACGCGCGTTCATGCGCAACTCGCTCTGGCTTCAGAACCGGCACTCATCTTCGCGTTCTACGTGTCTATCTCGTCATATTCTTTAAGGTTTTTCTCAGAAGACCGATATTTTAGAGTAGCGTTAAAGCTCTGTCGAGCTTCTAAACAACATATCAGGAGCATAGAGGAGACGTCGGTTGCAGGAACGTTTTGATTTTCTGGAAAACTTATTGGAAAATTTTACAGTGGCGACCTTTGTTATTGACAGGGACCACAAGGTAATTTTCTGGAACAAGGCGTGTGAAGAGCTGACCGGCATTGCCAAATCCGCGATGATGGGCACCAGCGACCACTGGAAAGCATTCTACAGTCACCAGCGACCATGCTTGTCGGATGTGGTAATCGACGGTGACCGTAGCGAACTTTCGAATCTCTACAATAAATACAGTGAGTCGAAGTTAGCACCGGGCGTTATCAGAGCCGAAGCTTGGTACGAAGACCTGGGCAAAAAACGCAAATTTGTTGTATTTGAAGCCGCACCTATCCATGATGCGCAGGGCGAACTAGTCGGCGCGATAGAGACGCTCCAGGACTTCACCGAACACAAAAGCCTCGAAGAAGCCTTCGTGGATGAACGAGATTTTAATGCGGCGGTGTTAGACACGGCGGGCGCGATTGTGGCCGTACTCGACCAGGATGGCCGCATCGCACAATTCAATCGTGCCTGTGAGCAAGCGACAGGCTACACGTTCGAAGAAGTGCGCGGAAAATACGTGTTCGACTTCTTGATTCTTCCAGAAGAGAGAGAGGACGTTGAGCGCGTATTTAAAAATTTGAAAGCAGGACAGTTCCCCAACACCTATAAGAATTATTGGATGGCTAAGGATGGCAGTCGGCGCTTCATTGCATGGTCCAATACTGCGCTGCTCGACAAAGACGGGACGGTCAAGTGGGTCATCGCCACGGGAATCGATATCACCGACAGCGATATTGCCGAAGAAGAGCTGAGGTTCAAATCGTTGCTATTGGACCGGGCGATGGATTCGGTCTTTGTCCACGACTTCGATGGCACTTTCATCTACCTCAAT
>MELI01000067.1:0-2297 GCA_001767575.1 Candidatus Aquicultor primus
AAGATGGCGCGCTATGTTAACTACGGCGAAGAGCAAATCACCGACCTCCTGCTCGATGCTGCCGTCGCCCGCCCTAGCCCTTGCTAACTCTCCGGCTTCCTCGACGACCTTCTCGAGCGCTCCCTCGACGTTTTCCCAGTCGAAACCGACCTTGGCGGCTTTGCCTTGCATCTGGAAAGCACAGAGAAGTGCCGGGAGCGATTTGGGAATGCCAGCCAGCACTCGATCTCGCTCTTTCTCTTCGCGCTTGATTTTCTCCCAGTTTATTACCACTTCACGGGCGGAAGAAACTTGCGCTTCGCCGAAGATGTGCGGATGACGCCTCGTAAGCTTGGTGACGATGCCTTCAGCAACGTCGCTCATCGTAAATTGCCCCGCCTCCGAGGCGATTTGGGCGTGAAAGACTATTTGAAGCAAGAGGTCGCCGAGCTCCTCCATTAAGTGCTGGTGGTCATCATTGTCGATTGCTTCGATGGTCTCATAGGCCTCTTCGATAAGATAGCGCCGGAGTGTCTCATGGGTCTGCTCTTTATCCCACGGACACCCCTTCTGGCCGCGGAGCGTCGCCATCAGCTCTATAAGGTCCTCGCATCCGTAATCGCCGGCCAAAGAGTCCACCTCCACAGAGAGAAAGATACCATGAAAGGCCGGTCGAAGTATACCCGGCAGAACACATAGCGCGATAGGGGTGCTCAAGGCAATTCGCCGGCGCAGCCTACAGGTTAGGCCTTTTCCTGAAACCATCTGCGGCAATCCGGGCGCACCAACAAAAAAAGGCCCGCATTTGCGGGCCTGATTTCTTGTCTCTATTTACCTGCCTGAGGCACCGTATTTTGAGGCGCTCCCTGATCGGCGGGCGGAACTGCTCCTGGGGCTGCTCCCGGCACCGCTCCCGGGGCTGCTCCCGGCGCTACCTGCGGTGGATTAGCATCCAGGTATCTATCGATTTTTGCCTTTGCCTTCAGCTCATCGAGCCACTTTCCGAAAACCTCTTGCTTCTTTGGGCTGAGCATCTGCTCTTCGACTTCGTCTTTGATGTCGTTGAATGCTTTCTCGCCGCCGTCCTTCTTGGCGATCATCTTGATGATGTGAAAGCCGTAAGTCGTCTTTACGATGTCACTTATTTGCCCGGGCTCAAGCGTCCAGGACGCCGCCGCGAATTCGGGGACAAACTGGTCTTTGTCGGTCATCGGCATTTCGCCGCCTTTATCTTTACTCCCCGGGTCGATGCTGTGCTCTTTGGCCAGCTTGGAGAAATCCGCACCCGCCTGGACGTCCGCGAGTATTTTCTTGGCTTTTGCCTCATCCTGTACGAGAATGTGGGCCACTTGTACCTGGTCTTTTACCGCAAAACTCGCCTTGTTCTTCTCGTAATACTCTTTGACCTCTTTGCTCGACGCTTTGACATCCTTGGTCACTTGGTCGCCGAGTTTCTCTATTTGGATACGGTCCGCCAACTCTTTCTTAAACTGTACCAGCGTCATATTCTGCTGTTTCAGAGCCGCTTCGAGTTCTGCTTGCTCCTTGAGGCCGTAATCTTTCATCAACTCTTTTAGCTTGGCGTCTATCTCTTTATCGGTCACCTTGATGCCGCGTTTGTTGACTTCGACCATGAGCAATTCCATTTCGATCATTTGGTCCAAGACCTGATTTCGGAATTGCACTTTCGCCTGTTCGCCCTGCTCTCCTTGGAACATCTCGGCCTGCTGCCCAACCATTTGCGTCAGCCTGACATCCACCTCCGCCAATGTGATCTTCTTACCATTTACCTTTGCAGCCAGGGGCTCTTTGGAGCAGCCGGCTACGGATAGAGCAACCACCGCAATAAGCGCGATTGCCATGCCGTACCTCAAGACTTTCATTAAATTACCTCGCTTTCGTGCTTACATCGTCTCTTGAAGAGAGCGCACTCATTATATCATTAAATAAAGACAACATGAAGGGAATTATGTTTGACGCTTCCACCTTTACTACCTGGAAGTATTCGCGCTCGGGCTTGAATAACAAATTTTTATATGACATCGATAACACAACCTCTTGGTGCTTGGGCACTCGTATCGGAGATACTCTTACTTTGCCATATTGCTGCCTGACCTCTTTTATGCCTAGAACCTTGGCCAATAAGCGTAGGCGCGCGATACCGAGCAAGGCGTCGACCGGCTCCGGAACCGGGCCGAAGCGGTCGGCTAACTCCAGAGCGACTTCGTCGAGGCCTTCGGGCGACCGGGCAAGGATTATCTTCTTGTATGCCTCTACCCGCAGATTCTCCTCGGCGATATACGACTCCGGCAGGTATG
>MELI01000067.1:2364-4644 GCA_001767575.1 Candidatus Aquicultor primus
GCCGACATATGCCCGCTCTGCTCCGCCCCGAGCAGGCTCCCGGCTCCCCTGATTTCGAGGTCGCGCATGGCTATCTTGACACCGGAGCCCAGCTCGGTAAACTCGCTTATGGTCTTAAGCCGCTCGAAGGCCTGGCCGGTTAGAAGCCGGTTTGGAGTAAAGAAAAAGTATGCGTAGGCGCGGCGCTCACTCCGGCCGACCCTCCCGCGCAGCTGGTAGAGCTGGGCCAGCCCCAGATGCTCGGCGCGGTCGACTATGAGCGTGTTGACGTTCGGGATGTCGATTCCCGACTCGATAATGGTCGTGCTGACCAGGACGTCGTACTCACCTTTTAGAAACGCTACCATGATCTTTTCAAGTTGGTGCTCGCTCATTTGCCCATGCGCGACGGCGACGCGCGCCTCAGGCACAAGCGAGGTCAGACGCACCGCGACACTAGTAATCGTCTCTACGCGGTTATGGACATAATAAACCTGCCCACCCCGGCCAAGCTCGCGACGGATGGCCTGGAGCAGCATCTCCTCATCGTAACGACCGACATGGGTGATGATGGGGCGTCGATCTTCGGGGGGCGTCTCTATCACCGACATGTCGCGCACACCCGCCAGCGACATCTGCATGGTGCGCGGTATCGGCGTAGCGCTCAGTGTGAGCACATCGACGCTCTTTTTGAAGTTGCGGATTTTCTCTTTGTCGTTGACTCCGAAGCGCTGTTCTTCGTCGATTATTACTAGTCCCAGGTCGAACGGTTTTACGTCGGCCTGGAGCAGCCGATGCGTCCCTATCAAGATGTCTACTTCACCCTCGCTAAAACGCTTAAGAGTATCCTTCTGCTCGTTGCGCGACCTGAAGCGGCTTACCATATCGACATTGACCGGGTAGGCCGAGAGCCGCTCTTTAAATGTGGTGTAGTGCTGCTGCGCCAGAATAGTCGTCGGCACAAGAACTAGGACCTGCTTACCGTCTACGACCGCCTTGAACGCGGAGCGCACCGCCACTTCGGTCTTACCATAGCCGACGTCGCCGCATATCAGCCTATCCATGGGCTTTGGGGCTTCCATGTCGCGCTTGACATCGTCTATCGCGGTCAGTTGGTCGGGCGTCTCGACATGTACAAAGTCGTCTTCCATCTCGTTTTGCCACGCCGTATCCGCCGAGTATGCATGGCCCCTGGCCTTCGAACGCTCAGCATAGAGCGATAGCAGATCGTAGGCGACCTTTTTGACCGAAGCTTTCACTTTTCGCTTAGCTTTGAGCCACTCGGCGCTGCCGAGTCGCGAGATAGTCGGTTCCTCGCCGGCTGTGCCGATAAAGCGTGTTATCCGGTCGAGCTGTTCGGTGGGGACAAAGAGCTTGTCGGTCCCGGCATACTCGAGGAGCGCATAGTCGCGGACTATACCGGCTACTTCGCGGCGCTTGAGCCCCGCATAGACCGCGATGCCGTGGTTGCTGTGGACGACAAAGTCGCCCGGGTTGAGCTCGGACACGCCGGCGATAGCCCGGCCCGGCGACACGCTGCTGACTTTAGTCGCGGCGCTTTGCCTCCCGAAAATATCGGCAAAGGATACTATCGCGAGCTTGAGGTCGCCGCTCTCGAAACCGCCGGAAAGATTTCCGAGCGCGAGACAAACACCGGACAAAACGAGTGAATCCTGCGAGTAGGCGATCCCCCGTTCAGAGAATATCTCTGCCATGCGCGCACGCTGTCCCTTGTCATGCAGGACCACTACGACCGCCACTCCGGCGCTTATATAATCTTTGAGAAGTTTTTCGAGCGTGTCGATGCCTCCGGAAAGCGGCTGAATGGCCGAGGCCGCAAAACTCACGACCCCATTTGATGATTGGTCGATAGAGAACAACCGCAAGCGCGGCACGCCCTTCTGGAGAAGCACCGCCGGCCGCATGAAGTACATATCGGCCGAGCCCGTCGCCGCGTGGTGCTCTACCAAGTGCTCGATATAGGATTGCTGTTGCTCGTAGTACCGCTCGCCCGCTTGCTCCGTCTCCTCGGGTTCATCGAGAACGATTATACAATGCTCCGGCAGATAATCTATCAATGAAGCCGTCTCTTCGTAGAGAAACGGCAGATATTTCTCGATTCCATCAAAGTGGCGAGACTCCCGCAACGCGGCGATCTCATCTTCATGCTCCACCCGATACCCCTCCGGAAGTCGCCGGAGCGCCCGTTCGATGTTGCCCTCGCTAAGCGATAGGTGACGGCTTCCGTAGATGATGATGCTCTTCATATTGCCGGTCGAGCGCTGGGTCGTCGGGCTGAAT
>MELI01000067.1:4666-8840 GCA_001767575.1 Candidatus Aquicultor primus
GATGCCGCCCCGTACGCTAAACTGACCTTGGCCCTCGACGCGCATCGTTCGCAAGTATCCCTTCGATACCAGCTGCTCAGCCAAGCTATAGATATCTATCGTCTCACCGACGCGCACCTCGACCGGATGATGGAGTGATTCTGTGACGGGCGGTAGTACACCCATCGCCGTCTGGATGGAGCTTACCCACACCTTCGGCACGCCCGCAGCCATGCTGTCGAGAACCGCGAGTCGCTTACCTGCGGATGCCGCGCCGGGTGAGAGCACATCATAGAGCATCGTCTCGGGATCCGGAAAGACATCCGCGTCGACCGAGAACGCCCGCAAATCCGAGGCCAAACGGACGGCGCGCTCCGCACTTGCCGTTAGTACCAACATCGATGCGCGCAAGTCCGAACGAATCGCCGCGAGCAGAAAAGCCCGCGCACTCGCGCTAATCGACACGTCCGCTTCGGAGCCGCTCCTTAGCGCGCTGATAATACTCTTATAACGCTCGTCGCTTGAGATATATTCGACCAGATTGCTTATTTCCACATAAATCCCCGCATTGTTCCCATGCCATATAGGCCTCGGCAAGCTGCCCAGGCCTCTGTGCTTTGATTAAAAACGCACACTAATTTTATTTTATATACGGTCCATCGCCGTGATCGACCCAAACATACTATAGCAGGACTTGAGCGTGATTTGCCAGCTCCGACAAGGGGCATTTCTCTCATCGGAGCCCGTACCGGCGATCGTCCTCCCGGCAAAGCGCTCGAGTGCGACCGGTCTACAATCATATTAGTCGTCTTGGTCGATGCGGCGATTGAACTCGTTCATAGCTTTCGTGACACCTTCCAACAGCAGATATGCGACCGCATCCGCCGCGCGCTCGATTGTGACATCCATATCTTCGCGCTCACGCTTACTAAATGGGCTCAGAACATAGCGCGCCGGGTCTTGGCGACCCGGTGGTCTTCCGATTCCGACCCGCACTCGCACAAAGACATCGGAGCCGATTTGGTTCACGATAGAGATTATCCCTTTGTGCCCGCCGCTCCCGCCGTTCTCTCGAACGCGTATCTGGCCCGGTTCCAGGTCGAGGTCATCATAGACGACGATGAGCTTCTCCGGGTCCGCATCGGCTGCTTTGAGAAGCTCCTTCACCGCGAGCCCGCTATTGTTCATAAACGTGCGCGACTCGGCTATTGTTACCGGTATGCCTCCGACATCGCCCTCGCCCCACCGCACCAACCGTGTTTTTTTGTCCAGAACGATGCCGCGGGCTTGCGCCAAGCGCTCTACGACCATAAAACCCGTATTATGGCGTGTCGACTCATATTCGGTTCCGGGGTTTCCCAATCCTACTACGATATTCATACAACCTCAAAGAAAAAAGCGCGGACCGTGCCCGCGCTTCCAGGTTCGATCCTATTTAGACGCTTCGGCTTTCTCCTCGGCCGCTTTAGCCGCAGCCCCACCGCCGCCTGCAACCAATTCCGGTTCAACACCCTCGACAGCTTTGGCAACCTCGGCCTCAGCCCTGGACAAGGATATGGCAAGCAGCGTCGACTCCGGGTCGGTCACCAGCTCAACATCAGCGGGTATCGCGATGTCCCGCGCGTGTAGCGTGTCACCGACTTCCAAAGTGCTCACATCGACCACAAGGTTGCCCGGCATGTCCGCAGGCAGACCTAGCAGCTCTACTTCCCAGAGCTGCTGCTCGAGCATCCCACCTTCTTTTACACCGGGCGCTTCCCCAATGACCGATATCGGTACCATCGCGTTTATCTTCTCATCCATCGCTATCTTCTGGAAATCGATATGAAAGTACTCGCTCCTCAAGGGATTCTTTTGAATCTCTTTGATGATTGCGCTCGGGTGGCTGCGCATACCTTCGATTTTAAGCTTGACGATAACGTTCGTTCCTGATTTCGAGTGCACGATCGAGCTGAAGTCACGGGCATCTACTGTCAGCGTCGACGACTCACCATCGCTGTATAAGACCGCGGGCACCCTTCCTTCGCGTCGAAGCTTTTTGCTCGACTCTTTACCTACCACATCACGCTTTTCTGCCTTAAGTTCGGCTGTTTCCATTTCATCACTCCTGTGCTTTCGCCATGATGCCGGCCTGTCAACTCCTTAGCGAGTGCTCACAAGCCCAACTGCAACATGCCATATAATCATCACTTACCATCGGTTACGAACCACTCTTCGTCTCTAGTCTTGGTTTTGCCCGTCGAAAAGCTCGCTTACCGACCTGTCCTCATATACATTTCTAATCGCCTCAGCAAAGAGCTGTGCGATGGAGACGACCTTTATCTTAGGTATGAGCTTATTCGCCGCTATCGGGAGCGTGTTCAAGACTACCAACTCTTTTATCGGCGACTTAGCTATCCTGTCGATTGCGGGACCGGAGAGTACCGGGTGTGTCGCCGCCGCGTATACCTCTTTTGCGCCGTGCTCTATAAGTGCCTGAGCCCCGCTGGCCAGCGTACCGGCGGTATCCACCATATCGTCGACTACCAAACACGGTCTTCCTTCGACCTCACCTATAACGTGCGATATCTCAGCGACATTATGCGCCGGTCGACTCTTATGAAGAATAGCCAGCGTCGCCCCGATTCTATCGGAAAACTTCTTTGCCATTTTTACCCTACCGACGTCGGGCGAAACAATGACTAGATTCTCCAGGTTCTTCTCTTTGAAATAGTCCACTAGAAGTGGAAGGCCCGTCAGGTGGTCGACAGGGACGTTAAAGAAGCCCTGTATCTGCCCGGCATGCAGGTCAACCGTTATGAGCCTATTGATGCCGGCGGTCATTAAAATGTCGGCGATAAGCTTCGCTGTGATAGGCTCTCGCGCGGCCGCTTTCTTATCCTGCCTGGCATAGCCGTAAAAAGGAACAACTGCGGAAATCCGGTGCGCGGAGGCACGTTTGAGTGCATCGACCATGATGAGAAGCTCTACCAGATAGTCGTTTATGGGCTCACACAATGTTTGAACGGCAAAGACCTCGGCGCCCCGCACGCTTTCGAGATATCGGACATAGATTTCGCCGCTGCTGAAGGTCGCCAACTCTACTTTGCCCAGATGTATCCCGAGATGCCCTGCAATCTCGTGGGCGAGCGCCGGTATGGACCGGCCGCTGAACATCATCAACCGTTTGCTTTCTTCGCTTGCCATTATCTCCTCATGCTTTACTATTGTTGCTGTCTCGCTTTTTTCTTCGCTTCTTTGCCCAGTTGCCGATTGTCCGCTGTTCCGAACGCTCAATCGCCAAGCTATCCTCGGGCACGTCTTTCGAAATGACCGAGCCCGCACCCGTAAACGACCCCTTGCCTACTTTGACGGGGGCTACGAGCATGGTATCGCTTCCGACGAAAGCGCCATCTTCAACGACGGTCCTATATTTTTCGAAACCATCATAATTACAGGTTATGGTTCCTGCACCTATATTAACATAATCGCCGATTTGTGCATCCCCGATATAACTGAGATGCGGTACTTTGCTGTCGATGCCTAGCTCGCTGTTTTTTATCTCGACAAAACCACCGACCTTGGCCCCTGTCTTGACAAGCGTTCCCGGCCGAATATGAGCGAACGGGCCGATAGTCGCGTCGTCCTCGATAGTGCTCTGGAGTACGATGGAATTGTCAATCGTAGTGTTATCCCCGACCTTGGCGCCCTGCAGTCGCGAGGATGGTCCCACAACACATCCCTCACCGATAGTCGTCTCGGCATCTATGAAGGTCATCGGGTAAACCACAGTGTCGGCGCCGATTCGGGCGCCGGGCGTTATAAAGGTCAGTGCGGATTCGATAATGGTCACGCCGCGCAACATATAGCCCTCGTTTACTCTGTGGCGCATGACATTGTCGGCAAAGGCGAGCTGGACGCGCGAATTGACGCCGGCGATTTCATCGGCGTCGGCGGCTATGCTCGCCGTGACTTTCTCACCTTGTTCCCGCAATATCTTGACTACGTCGGTCAGATAATACTCTCGCTGCTCGTTGTCGGTGCCTACTTGCTCCAAAGCCGCAAATAGCTTCTCGGAGTCAAAACAGTAGATACCGGAGTTGGTCTCGTCAATCAGCCTCTCTTCGTCGGTCGCATCTTTCTCCTCGATTATCGCCGCGACCGAGCCGTCTTCTGCGCGGACAATCCGGCCATATCCGTGCGGGTCGCGCAAACG
>MELI01000068.1:0-754 GCA_001767575.1 Candidatus Aquicultor primus
TGATAAGCGATGAGCTTTGCGACGGCGCCGGCTTCTGCATCGGCACGTGCCCGGAGGGAGCGCTCACCATCGTCGAGCGCGAGACCGAGGCGTTTAGCGAGGAAGCCGTCCATGAGCACACCGCCGCCGTCAAGGTAGACCCGGTCACCCAGCACTGTAATTGGTGCGGTGCCGCCGATACCGAGCGCCCGCTTCTGCCGACGAGACACCAAGGGCAGAGCGTGTGGGTTTGCGTCAAATGCTTACCGCCCCTTATCCACGGGTAAATCTGCCGGCGGACAATCATTTGGCGCCCGGCTTTGTATGTGCGGGTAAGTTTGCCACCGGTATTTCTATCCACGGGTAATGGCATGGTGAGCAAGATTTTCATAAGCATGAACGCAAGACTTTCAAAAGCATGAACGACGTGTTTTTCAAACAGTGTAGCAATAGAAAAGAAAGAGGAGACTAAAGGAGGATGAGTATGTTTTGTTATCAGTGTGAACAGACAGCAAAAGGAACCGGATGCACGATTTCCGGCGTCTGCGGCAAGAAGCCCGATGTGGCGGTGCTGCAAGATCTCTTAACGCACGCCCTCAAGGGCATCGCGCTCTATGCGGCCGAGGGGAGAAAGGTTGGGGTAAACGACCAGGACGCGAACCGCTTTACCACATGGGGACTTTTTGCGACGCTGACCAATGTCAATTTCGACCCGGAAGATTTCGCCGGCTTTATCAACCGCGCGGTCGAGCTGCGTGACGGCCTCAAAGCGAAG
>MELI01000068.1:762-1891 GCA_001767575.1 Candidatus Aquicultor primus
GGCCGGCGGCAACGTTGATTTCGCGGACGATTGTGCGACTTTTATGCCGGCGGCGGCCCTTGAGGGTCTCGTCAAGCAGGGTGAGGCGCTCGTAGAAGTCGTACCCGACCCAGCGATTAATCCAGATATCCAGTCGCTCCAGGATATCGTCCGTTTTGGTATCCGGGGCGTCGCGGCCTACGCCTACCACGCGGAGATTCTCGGCGAGGAAGACGACTCTATCTACGAGTACATCCACGATGCGCTCGCGAAAATCGCCAAGAACGAGGGCTCGCTCGAAGATTGGATAGGCATGACGCTCAAGTGCGGCGAGGTCAACCTGACGACGATGGGACTGCTCGACAAAGCCAATACGGAGACCTACGGCCATCCGGTCCCGACGAAGGTTCCGCTCGGCGCCAAGGCCGGCAAAGCGATTTTGGTCAGCGGGCACGACCTCAAAGACCTGGACGATATTTTAAAGCAGACTGAGGGCAAGGGAATCAACGTCTACACCCACGGTGAGATGCTGCCGACCCATGGCTACCCGGAGCTTAAGAAATATGCGCACTTCTACGGTCATTACGGAACCGCCTGGCAGAACCAGCAGAAAGAGTTCCCGGAGTTTCCCGGCGCTATCGTGATGACGACCAACTGCATCCAGAAGCCTCGCGAGACTTATCTCGATAACATCTATACGACCGGCCCTGTCGGTTGGCCGGGCGCGCGCCACATCGCCGACGGCGACTACACACCGGCGATAGACAAGGCGCTTGCCATGCCGGGCTTTGCCGAGGACGTAGCGGGCAAAGAGGTAATGGTCGGTTTCGCGAGAAACGCGGTCCTTGGGGTCGCGGGACAGGTAATCGAGGCCGTGAAGAACAAGGATATTCGCCACTTTTTCCTGGTGGGAGGATGCGACGGTGCCAAACCGGGCCGCAGCTACTACACCGAATTCGTCGAGAAAGTTCCGGATGACTGTGTGGTGTTGACGCTCGCTTGCGGCAAGTTCCGCTTCTTCGACAAAGACTTAGGCGACATCGGCGGTATTCCGAGGCTCCTTGATGTGGGGCAGTGCAACGATTCGTACTCGGCCATCCAGATAGCGGCCGCGCTCGCCGACGCGTTCGGCGTCAGCGTCAATGAGTTG
>MELI01000068.1:1962-2127 GCA_001767575.1 Candidatus Aquicultor primus
TATCAAAGATATCCGCCTAGGGCCTTCACTGCCCGCGTTTATCACGCCGAATGTGCTCGATGTCCTGGTCAAGAACTTCGACATCAAGCCGATTTCGACGCCCGATGAGGACTTGAAGGCGATTCTGGGCTAAATTAAGAACGTCCCCTCAAAATGCCCCGGCTC
>MELI01000068.1:2177-2444 GCA_001767575.1 Candidatus Aquicultor primus
TAAGGCCCGAATTGGGTACATAGTCAAAAGAAGCGATGTTACGCTTGGCGTATGGGCGGCCACGCTGCGGGCGCTGTGCGCGGGCAGCCGGCATAGACCATATAAGCCAGTTGGACTTGAGAGGAGAGATGACGTATGGCTTTGTTTATCATGCTTACTAATCTGACAGATGACGGGATGGGGACGCTGCGGGACAAGCCGGAGCGCATCAAGGAAGTAAACGATGAGGTCACGCAGAAGTTCGGTGTTAAGATTCTCACACAGTAC
>MELI01000068.1:2469-5244 GCA_001767575.1 Candidatus Aquicultor primus
TCAACCTCGTCGAGGCGCCGGATAACGACACCATGGTAAAGATGGCCATCGAGCTTGGCTCGCGCGGCACGATTCGCACTATGACGATGCCGGCTATCGAGATAGACAAGATCATCGAGGACTTGAAAGGGATGGGGGCGTAAGGGAATGCACGGGACGTTCCTTGCAAATCACACACACCATGCTTAAGCACAAAGGCACATAAGGTTGACAGCAATCCTGGTTAGCGTTAGCTTATACTTATGCCGAGAGGACCGAGGCTCGATATACCCGGCCTTATCTACCATGTGATGTGCCGGGGAATTGAGCGAAGTATAATCTTTAGCGATGATTATGACCGCGAGCAGCTTCTCACTCGTATATCAAAGCATGCCGGCAGGGGAAGCTTTCATGTGTACGCATTCTCGCTCATGCCAAACCATTTTCACTTGCTCGTTCGGCCCCTTGATATAGGCCTAGCCACGTTTATGAGAAGGGTGTTAACCGGATATGCCATCTACTTTAATCGGCGCCATAAACGAAGCGGACATCTTTTCCAGAACCGCTACAAATCAATCGTCGTTGAAGAAGGGGCATATCTCTTAGAGCTTGTTCGCTACATCCATCTAAATCCTCTTCGAGGCGGCATTATCTCTGACCTCGAGGCGCTTTCCATCTGGCCGTACTCGGGATACTCGGCGCTTATAGGCAAAGCCAAGTATAGCTGGTTTGAAGCGGATCACACGCTCTCATTATTTGGGGCACGACGACATGATGCCCGTGAAAAGCTCTCTTCTTTTATGAAAGATGGCCTTGGTGCAGAAAGATGCGATGATCTTGTTGGCGGTGGCTTAAAACGAAGCTTGGGACTTATCTCGGACAAAGATATGCACTTAGATGGCACCGGGCATCAGGCTTATGATGAACGCATTCTTGGAAGCGGCGACTTTGTTGAAGCGGTTTTACGCAACGCAGATAGACCTGCCGCAGAAAAGAAAGGAAATCGTTCCAATATCCATGGGCTTATTGAGGCAGCATTATCGTCTTATAGCATTACACGTCCCGAACTTTGTTCTGGGTCGAAAAGATCAGCAATCTCTAAGGCAAGATCTACGATAATTGTACTTGGTGTAAAACATTTCGGATTATCGCCTATTGAATTATCTGAAGCGCTAGGCATTAGCTTAAGCGCGGTATATTCGATTATTTCCAGGAGTAGGGAAGAAGATGCTAGCGAAAGCATTCTTGATGTGGTCAGGAGAAAGAATATGTAATTTGCAAGGAACGTCCCCTACTCCTACTCCCTACTTATACACCTCATCCAGCACATTTCCATCCGGCCCGCATAGTTGCACCCGCATCGGCATCTGCCCGATGGCATGGCTTGCGCAACTCAGGCACGGGTCGAAGGCGCGGATAACCGCCTCCAACCGGTTTAAAGCGCCTTCGGGTATCTTTGTCTCTTTTATGTAGTGCTTGGCCACTTGCAGCACGCCCCGGTTCATCGCGATGTTGTTGAAGCCGGTCGCAATCGTAAGGTTGGCCCAGGTCATAAGACCTTGGTCGTCGATTTTGTAATGATGGATAAGCATGCCACGCGGCGCCTCGGCCACACCGACGCCCTCTAAGCAGTTAGGTTCGGCTTTCGCCCGGATGCGTGTGCTCAGGACATTTGGGTCGTCCAAAAGGACCGCTAGCTTTTCAACGGAGTACAGCACTTCGATAAGCCTTGCATAGTGGTAGTGAAACGAGCTGAAGACAACGCCTCGCTCGAGCTCTCGAAACTCCGCCCATTCCTGGGATGCCCGCGGCATATCCACCTTATCGATGATGTTCAGACGGGCCAGCGGCCCGACGCGTATAACGTTGTTTGGGGGCTCGGTCTTTTTATAGAAGGGGAACTTCATATACGACCAGGATTCGGCGTACTCGCCGATATAGTCTTGATAGTCGGCCGGGTCGACACCGTCGGCGATTACTTTGCCCGCGGAGTCGACGACACGGATAAGGCCGTCTGTATGCTCAAGCCCGCCCCCCGGCCCCACGATACCCATGAAGAGGGTGGGGAAGTTAGCAAAAGTGCGAATCTCATCCCGGTAGTCTTCCATCGACTGCTTGAACCAGTTGAGCGAGCGTTGGGCGGCCGCCAGGGCCTCGGGAAGCATCGCCACCATCTCAGCACGGGCATCGGCTGAAAGGGGCCTGGCGACGCCGCCGGGGACTATCCACCCCGGGTGCACCCGTTTTCCCGACATGAGCGCGATAATGTGTTGGCCGAACTTGCGAAGATAGACCCCGTCGCGCGCAAGCTGAGGGTTGATCTTCGCGACGCCAAAGAGGTTGCGCTGTTCCGGCTCCGCATCCATCCCCAAGAGGATGTCCGGGGAGGAGAGGTAGAAGATGCTGAGCGAGTGCGATTGGATAACCTGGGCGAGAGTGGCGATTTTTCTTAGCCTGGTCCCCGCATCCGGGACCCTTACGGAGAGGATTTGATCGCACGCTTTCGCTGAGGCCACCGCGTGGCTTACCGGGCATATCCCGCAGATACGCTGCATGATAAAGGGCAGCTCGTAGAAGGGCCGCCCCTCACAGAACTTCTCAAAGCCGCGAAGCTGGGTAAGGTGCAGGCGCGCATCCTGAACATGCCCGTCGCCATCGAGATGGACGGTGATTTTCGCATGGCCCTCGATGCGGGTTACCGGGGCTATCGTGATATCTCTTCGAGCCATATACTCCTCCTATCCAAAACGATTTCTGATCTCCGGATGACGCCCTTCGAGCAGCTCGGTCAAGACA
>MELI01000068.1:5267-12217 GCA_001767575.1 Candidatus Aquicultor primus
CGGGCACCCCGGTATAAACACATCGACTTTGATGATCTCGTGAATCGGCACGGCGTAGGGGAGAAGTGCCGGGACCTCGGTACCGGGCCGCGTCGAACCGTCTTCCGTAGTCTCGGCGAAAACGCGCTCGATAACGTCGGCAACCCTAAACGGGTTGCGGTACGCCACGATGTTGCTGGTTATCGCACAATCCCCGAGCGATACAAAGATTTTCGTACGCTCGCGCATGGTGTGGGCGAAATGGAGCTGCTCTTCATTGCCGATCCCACCCTCGACCAGCACGACGTCGACGTTTTCCGGGTACTCCTTCGTGTCGACGAGCGGGCTATACACCAGGTCCATCTTATCGGCCAACTCGAGGAGCCGCTCGTCCATATCGAATACGGACATGTGGCAGCCCGAGCACCCCTCGAGCCACACGGTTGCTACACGCGGCCTTGCCATGTGCCCTCACCCCTCATTATCCGTAGGTGCGGCAAGAACTTGTGCTCTTTTCGCGCTTCGCCGATGGACATTCCCCGCTCGTAGATGGCCCCAACCGGACAGACGTTTACGCATTTGCCGCAGCTCGTGCAGGTCGGCGATTCGCCCCAGGGCTGGTTGAGATCGGTGATGATCTTATCGTTGACGCCGCGCCGCATCATTCCTAATGTATTGGCCCCCTCGACCTCGGCGCACGCCCGTATGCAGCGGGTGCACAGGATGCAGCGGTTGTGGTCGATGACGAATTTATCATGCGTCGCATCGATTTCAAGGCTGGGGTAGAGGTAGGGGTAGCGGATATGGTCGACGCCGAGTTCCAGCGCCAGGCTCTGCAACTCGCAGTTGCGGTTCGCCACGCAGATCGCGCAGATGTGGTTGCGCTCCGCGAAGAAGAGTTCAAGGGTCATCTTGCGGTAATTATGCAGCCGCTCCGAGTCTGTCGTGACCTCCATGCCCTCCCAGACGTAGGTGGTGCACGATGTGAGGAGTTTCGGTACGCCTTTTACCTCAACGAGGCACATGCGGCACCCCCCATAGTTTGTCAATCCGTTAACCTGGCACAGGGTGGGTATGCGGATGTTATTCTCGCGTGCTACATCGAGAATCGTCTGGTCCTCGCGACCGGCAACGTCATGGTCGTCTATCTTAAGAGTTTTTACACGGAGCTCTTGTCTCATTCTCTTACCTCCAGGATTTCTTCATACTCGCCGGTATGTTGCAGTTTGCACACCCCGGCGGGACAGCGCTTCTCCTCGATATGCGCTATATATTCATCGCGGAAGTAGTGCAGCGTGCTTAAGACCGGGTTCGGCGCCGACTGGCCGAGACCGCACAGGCTCGCGTGTCGTGCCAGGTCGCAGAGGTCTTCGAGCAACGCGAGGTCGTCCATGGTCGCCGCGCCGTCGGTTATTCTCTCCAGGATGCCGTGCATTTGCACGGTTCCAACGCGACAGGGGATGCACTTGCCGCACGCTTCGGATTTACTGAAACCCATGAAGTACTTGGCCACATCGACCATACAGGAGGTCTCGTCCATGATAATCATGCCGCCGGAGCCCATAATCGAGCCGATCTTCATCAGCGACTCGTAGTCGACCGGCAGGTCCAGGTGCTCTTCCGGAATAGTGCCGCCGGATGGCCCACCGGTCTGCACCGCCTTGAATGTGTGCCCCTCGGGGATGCCGCCCCCGAGCTCATAGATAATCTCGCGCAGTGTGATGCCGAGCGGCACTTCGATGAGCCCCACGGTGTTGATCTTGCCGGCCAGAGAGAACACTTTGGTCCCTTTGCTCTTCTCGGTGCCGATGCTCGCAAACCAGTCGCCGCCGTTTCTGATAATCGGCGCTATGTTGGCGAAGGTCTCGACGTTGTTTATAAGCGTGGGTCGGCCCCGCAGGCCGCGCTCGGCGGGGAATGGCGGGCGGGGACGGGGGAGGCCGCGGTTGCCCTCAACCGAGGAGATGAGCGCCGTCTCCTCGCCGGTCACGTACGCGCCGGCGCCGTAGCGCAGCTGGATATCGAAGCTGAACCTGGTACCGCCGATGTTTGACCCGAGCAGCCCCATTTTCTCCGCCTGCTTTATAGCGGTTTTCAGCCGCTCGATAGCGAGCGGGTACTCGGCTCTTACGTAGATGAACCCATGGTTGGCGCCGACCGCGTACGCGCCGATGACCATACCCTCGATCATCTGGTGGGGGGTGCTTTCCATGATGCTGCGATCCATATACGCGCCGGGGTCGCCCTCGTCGGCGTTGCAGATAACATACTTGTCGCCGGAGCCATCCGCCTTGGCCACCGTGCTCCATTTCAAGCCGGTCGGATACCCGGCGCCGCCGCGCCCGCGCAGGCCGCTCCGAGCTATCTGGTTGATGATCTCAGCCGGGCTTATATCGATTAGCGCGTCGAGCATGGGCTCGTAGCCACCGACGGCGATGTAGTCTTCGATGCGTTCCGGGTCGATCAAGCCCGAGTGCTCGAGCACGATCTTCTGCTGACGTCTGAAAAACGGCGCCTCCATCGGTTCCCTCAATGCTTTAGACGGCGCTTTATCCAGGTTCTTGATGATGGTTTTGGCGTCTTCGGGAGTGATGCCGTCATAGACTATACGTGTCGATTCGGCGAGAGCGATCGGCCCTTTCGAGCAAAGGCCGACACAGCCGACTCTCTTAACCAGCACCTCATCCTCGAGGCCGCGCCCGGCGATCTCTTTATCCAAAGCCTCTTTGACCTTATCGCTGCGGAGCGATATGCATCCGGAGGCCATGCAGACGTTCACCGTATGCTTGTACTTCTGCTTGCGTTTTTGCTCGGCCTCCCTGAGCTCACGAAGCTCTTCGCGTGTCATGGGCTGTCACCCCTTCGATGATAGGGTTTTGCGGCGCGGGGCCTTCGACGGGCGTGGTGGGAATACCGGCCGGGGGCGCTCCTCCGTTATCGCCGGCGATGGAGGTCCATTCGCGAATCCGTTCCTTTATCCCGTCCACAGCTATTTTACCGACCGCCTCGCCATCGAGGACGGCTACCGGGGCCAGGCCGCAGGAGCCGATACACCTGGCGGTCACAACCGATACTTTGCCGTCGGCGCTCGTCTCTCCCGCCTTAGCCCCGGTGACTTCCTCAACGGCGGCAAGAAGACTGTCTGCGCCCTTGATGTAGCAGGCCGTGCCGGTGCATACGACGCAGGTATGCTCGCCCTGGGGTTTTAGCGTGAAGAAGTGATAAAACGTCGCGACGCCGTAAACCTGGCTTAAGGGGACGCGCATCGATGCCGCCACGTATCTCATAACCTCTTCATCGAGATAGCCGAAGGTCTCTTGAGCGGTATGAAGGACCTGGATGAGGGCGTGCGGCTCGTAGCCGTGGCTGCGCATCGTTCTGTCGACTACCTTCCACCTCCGGTCGTCGGGGGGCGGGGAGGGCTTCTCGTAATCTAACAAGGGTACCATCCTTCCATGGGTCTGTGGCATATTACACTGTTCTTTGTTACCCGTATATAGCTGGAATTATTAAACACGGGAAACGGGTGTTATTAGTGCATTATCATTAGAAACCGTATTGCCGGGGGTTTTATTAGAAACCGGGCGGCACAGCGGATATAGAAGGTGCTTTCGCTTCATATGCCTGAGGGCAGAGGTATAGAGAGTAACCCATCGCATCATAGCAAGAATCCGATATATCCGATGAACGTCCCCCTCTTGAGCGCTCTGCATAACGATTTCTTCATGTGGGTATGTAGAATGCGATTGGTCCATTCTCGATTTTCTATTTTCTAAAGCAGTAACTATCAGATGATGGGTGATGGAGTGCTAAAAACGGGGTACATCGCATGAATTTCTTAACGGGCAATCCACGTAAGGGTGGGGGCCTAGTACTAACCCTCGTCGCTCTCATCTTTCTTAGCCTTCTTCAGCCGGCGCTCGCACAGGAACAGCCGATTCGAAACCTGCCGACGAACGAGAAGGTGGTGGCGCTCACCTTTGACGGCACATTTAGCAGGGGCTCGATCGATGAGATATTAAGAATCTTGAATGAGGAGAACATCACGGCGACGTTTTTCTTGGCCGGGATATTCCTCGACAACTTCCCCGATGATGCTACTCGTATTAGGGACAACTGCTTCGCTTTCGGCAATCACTCGAACACCCACCCGGATTTGGTCAACCTGACAAATCAGCAAATCATAAATGAGGCCAATGTCGCTCGACAGAAGTTTATAAATGTCACCGGCACAGAGACCAGGCCGTTTTTTAGGCTCCCTTACGGGTCCTATAACTTCCGGGTCATTGCGGTTCTTGAAAGCGCCGGATATAACAGGGTCATCCAGTGGGATATCGACACCATCGATTGGCGCGTGGATACGACCGCGCAAGACATAGTCGATCGAGTTCGCCGCGGCTTAAGGCCCGGCTCGATAATATTGATGCATGTCTCGGGTTTTCAAACGTCCAATGCTTTGCTCGGGGTCATCAGAACCATAAGAAACCAGGGGTATACGTTTACCGACCTTCCCAGGTTTTACGGGATTCCCCAGCCGCAACAGCATGTGCCGGGGCTGCGAGATGTTCTCTGTTTTATCTGGTATTTCGAGCCGATTCGGGATTTGGCGGCGGAGGGGGTCATAGCCGGCTATCCAAATGGGACATATATGCCTCTGGCTGTGATCAACCGGGCCGAATTCGCCAAGCTGGTTATCGAGGCCGAGAACATCCCGCCGGCGACGACGTTTACGGGCGTCTTTCCCGATGTGCCGCAGGATTTCTGGGGATGGCCGTATATAGAGGCCGCGGCCGATAGGGGATTGATAGAGGGCTACCCGGACGGTACCTTCAGGCCGCTTGCGCGAATCGCACGGCAGGAGGTCGCGAAAATCGTCGTCTTGGCTGAGGGGTATCCCATCGACACCTCCGGGACGAGGTTTGCGGATGTGCCGGAGAGTCTCTGGTCGTTCCGGTATATAATGACCGCGAGAAACAACAACGTCGTCTCCGGCTACTCAGACGGCCTGTTTCGACCGTTGCAATCAGCCGACAGGGCAGAGGCGGCATCGATTATCTGGCGGGCGACCCGTTAGGCGGCAAACCGGCGCTCAGGGATTACTTCAGAAAAATTAAGTGATGGTCGGTTGAAGGAGCGGGTTCCTAGCTAATAGATGGGATTTCGCGGCTGCGACTACGAGTTCCGCAGGCGCTTATTCCACACGCTCATACTCTCCAGCCGGCCTCGGATGTTGGCGTTCTCGAAACTCGATAAGAAGTAGGGACACCCCTTTTTAACTCGTAAAAGAGTCTCGCTACCTCAGCGTCCATTGGGTCATATTCGAGTATGGCTACAAGCGTCACACGATTACGTTAACAGTCGATAATCAACTGATACTACATGTCTAAACTCCTAAAGACGTCATATCTTTAGAGAGTTGTTGCGCTGGTCAGAAGCTTATTGTTTCGAAAAAACTTGCTCAAAATGCTAATGTTACCGCTCGCGCACGTCGATTCAAGTTACCGAGTACATGTCGTCTTCTTAGCTTCTTAGCAAATAAAGAGTTAACGCGATTTGCGGCACAGTTTTGCAAATTTTAAATTTTGAATACACCTTTAGGAGGGGCAGGAACAGTGCTAAAGAAATTAGGGGCCAAAAAGGTAGAAGAGCAGAAAGCTAACGGGTATGATGCGAACTCACTTCTCGAGGGTATCCCAGACCCGCTTTTTGTAGCGGACAAAGACCTCAACATCGTTTATTTCAATGATGCGGTAGCAAATCTGACCGGCTACGCGCCGGAAGAGGCGATCGGCATGCAGTGTCGGGATGTGTTCAAATCCAGCATCTGCGACAACGGTTGCGCCATCAAGCATTGCATGAGCACGCGCCAGACAATCAGGGGCGCCGAGGTAGAGATCACTAAGAGAAATGGCGACAAAGCGACCATCAAAGCCAACGGCGCGCCGGTAATGGACAGCGCCGGGCAAATTATCGGCGGCATGGAGACGATGCGCGACATAACCGATGAGAAAGCGGCTGAAAGGCAGATGCGCTATGAGGCCGCCCGCGCGAGCGCTCGCATCTACGATGCGATTTTCGCGACCGATACCGACCGGAACATCACGTACTTCAACGACGCGGCCGAGAGATTGACCGGCTATAAGAGGGAAGAGGTTCTGGGGCGCAAATGCCGCGATATCTTCAAGTCTAATATCTGCGACAACGGCTGCGCCATTAAAACGTGTATGAGTACAGGCCAAGCGATTACCGGTGCCGAGGTATTGGTAAGGGACAAACACAACCGGGAGATACCGGTCGTCGCGCGCGCCGACATAATCCGTGACAAGAGCGGCGCTATTGTCGGCGGAATGGAGATAATCCGCGATTCCAGCCAGGAGAAAGCGATGCTCCGCCAGATACAAAGTGTTGCGGAGAAGCTCAGCGAGTCTTCGAGCGAGTTGTCGATAAACGCAGACCAAATAACGACGGCCACCAGCCAAATAGCGATGGCGATAAGCCAGGTCGCTCAGGGCGCCGGCGAGCAGTCGAGCGCAGCGGCTAAAGCCGCCAGCTCGGTTGATATGGTATCGAACGCGATAAACGGTGTTGTTGAGAGTGCCGAAGACCAGACGAAAAGCATTGCCGAGATGACCAACGGTATCAATGATATCGTCGGAGTCATCGATGACATCGCAAGCCAGACCAACCTGCTGGCACTAAACGCCGCAATAGAGGCGGCACGCGCCGGCGAGCACGGCAAGGGCTTTGCGGTCGTAGCCGACGAGGTCAGAAAACTCGCCGAGCGAAGCGCCAAAGCCACCGGTGAGATCGCCGACCTTATCAAGGACATTCAGGACAAAATCGGCGGCATTTCCGAAAGCAATGCGGCGAAGACCAAAGAGGTTGCTTCGGCGACGGAAGAGGTCGTTATGGCGGTAGACGGCATCGCAGCCACCTCCCAGGAGTCGGCGGCGTCAGCCGAGGAAGTCTCG
>MELI01000068.1:12316-12419 GCA_001767575.1 Candidatus Aquicultor primus
TATAAAATAGCTTAGAATCGTTTTATGGGGCGCGATGCTTCAAAAAAGCGATAAACGAGGGTCAAAAGGTACTTCACAGGTTATCGTTTGACCTCCGAGTGGC
>MELI01000068.1:12429-14338 GCA_001767575.1 Candidatus Aquicultor primus
AGTCCCGCCTTTTTTCTCGGTATCAACTGAGCCGGTTTTCGTATATAGTCTCTTCTATGGATATGACTTTTTTTGCAACTACAGCCAAGGGCATTGAGGCCGTACTGGCGCGCGAAATCGAATCGCTTGGGCTTGCGGTAGCCGGCGAGCAGACCGGCGGGGTCACGTTTACGGGGACCATGGAAGCAGCATACCGCGCCAACCTGTGGTTGCGCACGGCAAACCGCATACTCATGCCGCTCAAAGAGTTCGACTGCTTTTCCGAGCAGGATTTGTATAGCCGGGTGCGCAAGGTCGATTGGCCGCGCTATCTTACGCCGTCGATGACTCTCGCCGTCGACGCCAATGTCCGTGACTCGCACATCACGCACTCCAAGTATGCCGCTTTAAAGACGAAAGATGCGATTGTCGACCATTTGCGCACTAAGCTGGGCTCGCGCCCGGATGTCAATCCGAACGACCCCGACCTGCGCGTCAATGTTCACATCCATCGCAACCGTTGCACGCTCAGCCTAGACACGTCCGGTGAGAGCCTACATAGACGGGGTTACCGGCGCTCACAGGTGGAAGCGCCACTCAAAGAGACCCTGGCGGCAGCTCTCGTAGAACTTACGGACTGGGACGGCACAACGCCGTTCATCGACCCGATGTGCGGCTCGGGAACCATCATCATCGAGGCGGCGCTCAAGGCCGCCAACATCGCACCCGGCCTTATACGGGAGCGTTTCGGTTTTCAGCGGTGGCTCGATTTTGATCAGGCGCTCTGGGATAGACTCACGGGGGAGGCCCGCGCATTGAGAAAAAGCAAGCTCGGTGCCGTGATTGCCGGTTATGATTCCTCAAGCAAAGCTATCAAGGCCGCCGCAGCAAACATCCGCGCAGCGGGTCTGGACGAACTCATAACTTTAGGCACGAAGGATATCTCTGACTTTACACCGCCTCCGGGACCCGGCGTCATCATTGTAAACCCGCCATATGGCGAGCGCCTCGGTGACAAAGAAGAACTCGAACCGCTTTACAAGCTAATAGGCGACATCTTTAAACAGCGGTGCAACGGTTATACGGGTTACGTCTTTACCGGCAACCTCGACCTCGCCAAGCGCATCGGGCTGAAGACTTCGCGACGCTTTGTTTTGTATAACGGCCCTATCGAGTCGCGCCTGCTAAAATTCGAGCTGTACTAGACGGAGCAAATCGGCAGCGAGAGTCTCTATTTTACCTACCCGAGTCGAGCAGACGCCCGTGCAAACAGGGCACCACACGTTTCGCGCGACTTCTTCCGCAGATGGGGTATTATCTAATTATAGATTGTCTTCAGCCGTCTTTGTTTTCAAGGTATCGGTATGGGGGACGGCAATCCTGGCAATCGTGAACTACCGTGAAGTGCGGAAAGGTGGTCGGCAATGTTTCCTGGAAAATCATCTCCGGCGAAGACAGGTTTTGTAATGTTTTTGGGAGCTTTTCTCTTGGGGTTAGCGATTCTTGTCCTGTTTGGGCTCTTGGCGGGGGCGTTTACTTCGGATGAAGGGGTGATTGCTACGCTCACCGCATCCCCCTTAGGATTCATCGCGCTCTTTGGCGCGACATTGATGCTCGCGGCTCCACTTATCGGGCTGACTATTTGGGCATACGACCGCGCCATTCAATCCGCGACCGAACAGCAACAGCAACAACGCAAGCAGCGGAAACAATAACACGCAATAAAAAGGTAGAGGGCGCGCTCTTCACACCCGTAACCCACAGCCCCATTGCCCAACTCGATTAATGTCACATCTCGAGCGTTAGCGGTGTTATACATATAAAGGCGGAAAAAAGGCGAAAACCGGAGGCCTACGAGTGGCGCTGAGACAAAGGCTGAAAAGAACGGTCGCGCCGGATGACTTCACCTTCAGGGAGCTCTTCGAAGCCA
>MELI01000068.1:14368-16450 GCA_001767575.1 Candidatus Aquicultor primus
TGATACTAGGCGAGCAGTCGGCGGCCGAGGACATAGCGCAAGAAACGTTTATACGGCTATACGAGCGACCGCCGAAGGAGTTTACCAATCTCTCGGGCTGGCTCATCAAAGTCTCGACCAATCTCGCCTACAACTACTTGCGAGGCGAGAAGAGCCGCAAGCGCCGCGAGATGGCCGACACGCCCGTGAAGGAGCTATATGCGGATGATGTTTCCCGCATGGGTGAGACCGAAGAGGTAAGAGACGCGCTCCGTCGTCTCGATTACCGGGACCGGGTCTTGATAGTCCTCAAGTTCTACGGGTTTAGCTACCTGGAGATATCGGAGATGACCGGTGTTAAGAAGGCGAGCGTCGGTAAATCGCTGGCGCGGGCGCTTGAGAAGTTTCAGAAGGCGTATGAAAGGAAGAGCTAGAATGTGCTACGACGAAGGCACCCTCCAAGCTTATATCGATAGAGAACTCCCGGGGCGCAGGCGCTGGGAGATAGAGGCGCACGTCGAGACGTGTGAGGCTTGCAAGGGTAGGCTGGCGCTATTGCGGGATGCTAACGAAGCGGCACAGGCCCGGCTGACACCACTTTCGAAGCAACTTCAGAGTAAGACCGTATCAACGGAAGCGGCATGGATGCGCTTGACTCATGACGAGCGAATCAAGGAGCCGCTGAGAAGGAGAGGAGTATTTGAGATGTTACAAGGCAGACTAAAAACGGCATTGGTGCCGCTGGCCGCGGTGGCGGTGCTTGCGATGGCGCTGAGCTTTGCCCCGGTCAGGGGTGTAGCCGCGGATTTATTGAACATATTCAGGGTCCAAAACGTTGAGGTAATCACTATCTCACCCGAGGATATGAACGCGCTGCAAAAACTGGGCGAGAAGGGCGGCGGCAAAGTAGATATTGAGAATCTCGGCAAGATAGAGTCGAGCGGCTTCACGCAGCCGGAGCAGGTTACTGCCAATGCCGCGAAAGAGGCGGTAGACTTTGACTTGCAGTTGCCGCAGGGCATCGCCGGCTACAATGAGCCGAGCTACAACGTGCAGAAGGGTTTTACGACCAGCTTCACGCTCGATGTCGATAAGGCAAACGAGGTCTTCAAGTCGTTTGGCGCGACCCAGCTTTTGCCCGGGGCGCTCGATGGCAAGAAATTCACCGCCAAGATGCCCACGGTCGTCATAGCGAATTACCCGAAGGAAAATGGTGGTCTGGTCACAATCGGTCAGGCGAGAAGTCCCGAGTTTATCCTGCCCTCCGGGGTCGACGCGGACGCTGTGCGTGACGTGCTCTTGAGTCTGCCGATACTTCCTGAGAATATCCGGAAGCAGCTCGAGGCGGTCAAGGATTGGAGAAACACTCTCATCATCCCGAACATCGATGGTAGTGCTCAAGAGGTCAAAGTCGGCGACGCTGACGGCGTCTTCATCACACCTCCAGGGGAGCACGCTGCAGGTGACAGCGCGCTCGTATGGCAGCAGGACGGCGTGATATACGGGATAAGCGGACAACTTGATTTAGCGGCCGCACAAGAGATAGCAGCTTCACTCAAATAACGGTATATAATAATAGTCATGGTAATAGAGACGCACGATTTAACAAAACTATACGGCGAAAAAGTCGGCTGCGAGAAGATTTGCCTCTCCGTTGGGGAGGGGCAAATCTTCGGTTTCTTAGGCCCGAACGGCGCCGGCAAGAGTACGTTTGTCAAGATGCTCGTCGGCCTCATCAAGCCGACGTCGGGGACGGCCAAGCTGCTCGGCGCACCCCTCGGCGATGTTGCGGTCCGCCGCCGTCTCGGCTTTTTGCCCGAGAATTTTCGGTATCAGGATTGGCTCTCCGGACGCGAGCTTCTTTACTATCATGCCGCGCTTGCGTTTATCCCGCGCCACGAGCGGGAGAGTCGTATCGACGAGGTCTTGCGCATGGTCAAGCTCTCAGTGGCCGCCGACGGCAAGATAAAGACCTACAGCAAGGGCATGCAGCAGCGCGTCGGCATCGCGGCCGCGCTCATATCCGATCCCGACCTTCTGTTTTTGGACGAGCCGACCTCCGCGCTCGACCCTATCGGCCGCCTGGAGGTGCGCGAGATAATC
>MELI01000068.1:16504-17427 GCA_001767575.1 Candidatus Aquicultor primus
GAGCTTGAGATGATATGCGACAGTGTGGCCATTATCAAAGGTGGCCGGGTCGTCGAACAAGGAACGCTTGCTGAGTTGCTCAAAGGCAGGGTGGAGGTCGAAGTGACCGCGTCCCAATTAAACGGCTCAATGGAGCGGGTCGTCGACGGCCTCGGGCGGGTTTTGGTTAGCAAGGGCGCCAACGTCTTGGTCGAGCTCGATAACGAAGACATGATTCCGGCGCTCGCTGCGCGCATCATCGAGGCCGGGGGCAAGCTCTATAACTTGAGCCGCAAGAAGCGAACTCTTGAGGAACTCTTCCTCGGTGTGGTCAAGGGCGGTGAGGCGTAGGTGCTGACTATCGCTCGCCTAACCTTTAAGGAGGCCCTGCGCAAGAAGATACTGGTTGCGGCAATAATCCTGAGCGTCCTTTTCCTGACGGTCTATGGCGTGGGGTTGCACTATGCCACAAACACCATCGAGCAGCAAAGCGCGCAAGGCGTAGGAAGAGGCATGAACGACGGTTCGATCGCCGGTGCGGATATGATGGTCGAGTCGTCGAAGAAGCTTCTGGTCTTGCTCGGCCTCTACTTTTCGAGCTCCATAGTATCGCTTTTGGCGATATTATCGTCGGTCGGGGTGGTCTCATCCGAGATAGAAAACGGTATTATCCACGCCATGATGGCCAAACCAATCCGGCGCCGCGACATAATTCTCGGTAAGTTCGGCGGGTACGCCGCCATGCTCTCGGTCTATTCGGCTCTGCTATTTCTCTCGGTTCTGCTCCTCAACTATTTTATCGCCGGAGCGGCGCTCGGCAATGTGCCGCTGCTTATCGCGCTCTTTATCATCCAACCGCTCGTCTTTCTCGCGGTGACCCTGGCGGGGAGTACGGCATTCTCGACGCTGGCCAACGGTATCGCCGCCTTCACCCTCTATATCGC
>MELI01000068.1:17549-17897 GCA_001767575.1 Candidatus Aquicultor primus
TATCGGCTCCCAGCACTGCGATGGTCGTCTATGCCATCTTGTATCTGGTCGGCTTTGTCGGCCTCGCGTCTTTTCTGTTCTCAAGAAAAGATATCGGGTAATTCAGGCGCAGCTTATCGTTGCAGAATGAACCCAGCCCTTGAGCTATTCTCCGATTATCTTTACTAAGACGCGCTTGTTGCGACGCCCGTCGAACTCTCCGTAGAAAATCGCCTCCCAGGTTCCGAGGTCGAGCTTGCCGCCCGTGATGGCCACAACCACCTCGCGCCCCATGATGGTGCGCTTCAGATGCGCGTCGGCGTTGTCTTCTCCGGTTAGGTTGTGCCGGTATTGGGATATCGGCTCGTG
>MELI01000068.1:17923-20049 GCA_001767575.1 Candidatus Aquicultor primus
AAAGACGCTCGCCGTGATATGCATCGAGTTGACCAGACACAAGCCCTCTTTGACCCCGCTCTTGTCGACCAGCGCCTGCACTTTTGGTGTTAGATGCACAAAATCGTAGCGCTTCGGCGTGTTTACCATGAGATACTCGGTCAGGTGTTTCATCCTTAGCCCCCCATATCTTGTTTGCCCGCTATATATTAATCTTGCGGACGCTATTTTCAATATTTCGCGTTCGTCTATTACTTAGTCGGTATAGTTGTCCTATTGATGGGGCGAAACTTCTAGCTATCGTAGTTGTCCCACTTATATCGGCGACGTTTTTGCGGGTATTTCGCCCGATGAACCGGATCGTTATATCGAACCTCACCCGATGAATTGGCAACTATGCCTCAACATTATTCATCCCACGTTTGGGGAAAACATGTTTTAACGATACCACAGCGCATAGGGGAGGGTAAGCGGTCTATGGGCTTGAGAATAGTCTTTGTCGGCGATGTGATGCTCGGTCGCGGTGTCAACAAAGTGCTGCAGCAGGTTCCGCCCGAATACGTCTGGGGTGACACGCTCGATATTATCCGTGAGGCAGACTACTCGCTCATCAATCTCGAGTGCGCGCTTACGTTCCACGAGCATCTATGGGATAGAACACTCAAAGCCTTCTATTTCAAGGCCGATCCTGAGCAGGCTATCGCGACGCTAAAAGCGGCCAACATCACCTGCGCCTGCATTGCCAATAACCACACGCTCGATTTTCAAGAAAAAGGATTGCTCGACACACTGCAAACCCTTGACGAGGCGGGCATCTGCCGGGCGGGGGCGGGGCGCGATATCGTCGAGGCGCGCGCCGGGGTCTACCGCGAGGTACGCGGTTTCACTATCGGCCTCATCGCGTTCACCGACAACGAACCCGACTTTGCGGCCGTGTCCGGGCGCCCCGGAGTAAATTACATCCCCGTCAGCCCTGACACTCCCGCAGTCAAACCGCTGCTCGATGCAGTCGCAGCGGCGAAAGAGAAGGCCGACATCGTCATTGTCTCGGCCCACTGGGGGCCGAATATGCGTTTTCGCCCGCCGCGCGAGTTTCGAGCTTTCGCCCACCGGCTCATCGACGCCGGTGCCGACATCTTCCACGGCCACAGCGCACACAACTTCCAAGCTATCGAGGCCTATAAGGGCAAGCCCATCTTCTACGACACCGGTGACTTCATCGACGACTACGCGGTCGATCCCATCTTCCGAAACGACCAGTCCTTCATCTTTGCGGTCGACCTCGACGGCGTGCACATCGAGAGCATCGACCTCTACCCGGTCCACCTCGATTTCGCTCAGACCAACCTCGCCACCGGCTACGAGTTCGACGAGATAGCCGCGCGCATGGAAGAACTCTCCGCCGAGCTTGGCCCGATATTGTTTCGTCGCGCCAAACACAAACTCATCGTGCCGGTGCGGCGCCGGCGAAAGAAGCGGGTGGCAGGGGGCTAGGGTTAGGGGTTCCCAGCCAATTGCGCTCACGCTGTTCGCTTAAGGTTCGGCCGGGGTTTAGTGTCCGCTTTGTATTGACTTACCAGCGGGCAACGACTTTTGGCAAAGAGAGCTCAAATAAAGGATTTTACGCTAGTGTTGCCTAATAATATACATATCTTTCAACCTATACGATAACCACGTTGCCAGGAGATAGGTATGCCCACGCAAGACATAATAAACATCATTCGGCTGCTGTGGCCGGTAATCGTTCTACAATTAGCTCTGGCTATCTGGGCGATAGTCGATATCGCGCGGCGCAAGAAGACGCGCAGCCTAACCCCGGTCATCTGGATCATCATCTGCATCTTCGTAAACTTTGTCGGTCCCATAGCCTACATTCTCTTCGGGAGAGCGGAGGATTAGTTGAGCGCGATAAGCATCCGTGGTCTGTCAAAATCATTCGGCGATTTTCAGGCAGTGTCCGATCTTGACCTTGATATACAAGAAAACACCGTCTTTGGTTTCTTGGGTCCGAACGGCGCCGGTAAGACCACGACCATTCGCATGATGGTCGGCCTCATAAAACCCAGTCGCGGCAGTATCGAAATCGCCGGTTCCAAAGTCGATTTCGGCGCCGCTAAAACCCATAAGAGCTTCGGCTACCTGCCCGA
>MELI01000069.1:0-4129 GCA_001767575.1 Candidatus Aquicultor primus
CGACGAACTTATTGAGATACTTGGCCATGCCGGCCGATTTCAAGAGCAAAATGCCCGCGAGAATCGGCACGTCGAGTTCTTTTGCCCGCTCCATGAAGGTCATGAATTTGGGCATATCGTATATAGCCTGCGTCTGAAAGAACTTGGCGCCGGCGTTGACCTTCTTCTTAAACTTCGCGAACTGCGGCTCGAACGGGTTCGACTCGGGCGTCACAATCGCACCCGCGAACAAATCGGTCGCGCCCTGCAGCTCGAGTCCGGCCATGTCGCGCCCTTCGTTGAGGCCGTTGATGACCTCGAGAAGCTGGACCGACTCGATATCGAAGACCGCTTTGGCGTCCTTGTGGTCGCCGAGGACCGGATGGTCGCCGGTGAGCGCGAGGACGTTCTTGATGCCCATGATGGCCGCACCGAGCAGGTCGGATTGGAGCCCCAGGCGGTTGCGGTCGCGGCAGGTCATCTGGTAAATCGGCTCGATACCGATGTCCATGATCTCTTTGGCCACCGCCAGGGTACAGATACGCATGACCGCGCTCTGGTTATCGGTGACATTAAGCGCCGTGACCTTGCCTTTTAGACTCTTGATATGATGTTTCATCTCGCTGATGTCGGTACCTTTCGGAGGGCCGACCTCAGCGGTGATTACAAAATTCCCACTTTGAATCTCTTCCTTGAATCCCACTGTGCTACCCTCCTATTTCCTCAAGTCCATCGAGCGTATATTCCCGGCTTTGCCGTAGTTCTTTGGCATGTTTATCTCCATGAACTTGTCGAGCGTGCCGAGCTGCTCCATCTTATTATAGATAAGAACCCAACCGCAGTCCTTATCGTTTCCTATCTCACACTTGCCGTTGTTGGTGCCGCCGCACGGCCCGTTGAGCAGGCTCTTCGCGCAGCGGGCGACCGGGCAAACGCCGCCGGTCAAATGCAAAATGCACTCACCGCAGCCTTTACACATCTCGGTATAGTACCCGTACTCTTCGTTAAATCCCATAAAGGTCGTGTTGACCCCGGGAAAGACCGGCGTGTTCGGGAACTTTCGGGCAATGCCCTGAATCCCGACGCCGCATGCCAGGGAAACGATGGCTTGGTACTTATCGGTATCTTTGACCTCATCGAGGTATTCGAAATCGCATTGGCGGATGACGGTCTGCTCGCCGACCTCTATATCGCGCCCGTCGACCTTGCGCGAGAGGCGCAGTGCGGTCGCGGTGAGGTTGACAGAACGCTCGCCGCCGGTAAGGCAGACCTCTACACAGGTCCCGCAACCGACCATAAGAACGCGGTCGTACCCGTCGACCATTGCTTTTATCTCATCCAGGCTCTTTGGCTCTGCAACAATCATCTTATTTCACCATCACTTTATTGAGAGGATTCGGCCCCAGCTCAGCGAGCTTGGCCTTGAACGCACCTATGGCTTGCCGCGCCTCTTCCGGGGTCGCGAACGAGCCCATGAACTCGACACGCTCGCCGCCTATGCCTATCTCGTCGAGGAGCCTCTTCACGCGGTTGGCGCGAACCTCGGCCCAGTTGACATCCTTGCGATAGCGGCATTTGTCGTCGGGACAAGCCATGACGGCCACGCCGTCGACACCGTTCTCTATCGCGCGCAGGATATGCCGCATGTCGAGACGGCTCGCGCACATCAGCTTGACGAAATTGAGGCCGGGCGGGGTCGACGTCGCCTTGGAGAGCGGATTATATATCTCCGGTTTGCCAAGCTGGCACCCGAAGGCGGTAATACCGCTCGTGGCCGCATCTATCCGCTCGTTTATAAGCGTATCATCGTTGAAGCCTACGTGTATGGCCATGCCCGGGCACTCCGCCGCGCAAATACCGCAGGACTGGCAGCTATCCCAATTGAAACCGGCGACGCGCGCCTCGGAGATGTAGGCTGCGCCGAACGGGCAGACCCGCACGCAGGTGAGACATGCCGCGCATTTCTCGGCGATTATCTCGGCGCCGCGACCGCAGTTCATGCAGCGCCCCGCCTCATAGATGGCCATATCGATATCGAAACCGCCCTCGGCCTCCATGAAGCTCTTGACGCGCTCCGCCGGGTCGACAACGGGCACATGATTCTTCTCTTTGCGCACTATCGCATCGATGGTGTGCTGCGGAAGTCTACCGATAGCGAGCGGCTCGGGCACGACGACCGCTCCGGCCGTGCCGGTGGTCAAGAAACGCTCGATGGCGGTGGCGGCGTGGTGCGCGTTTCGCATCGCCGCGACCGCGGAACCGGGGCCGGTCACGACCTCACCGGACGCGAAGACGTTCGGCAGGTTGGTTCTGAGCGTGAGCGCATCCCACTTGATGCGGCCGCGCTCGTCGACCTCGAGTGAAGTCCCGGTAAAACCGTTCATATCGGCGCCCTGGCCAATGGCGAAGACCACATTGTCGGCCTCGATTCCAAGAATCTCGTTCTCGTCATAGGCCGGGTTGAACATGCCCTTCTCGTCGAAGACGCGGCTACACCGTTTAAAGCTTATGGCTGACGCCTTGCCGCCCTCGACTATTATCTCTTTCGGGCCCCAAGAGGGGTTGATAATTATGCCTTCTTCGCGAGCCTCGACAAGTTCCCAGCTGAATGCCGGTATCTCGTCCTCGCACTCGAGGCAGCAGAGGCTGACCTCCTCGGCGCCCATACGTTTCGCCGAGCGTGCCACGTCGAACGCGACGTTGCCGCCGCCGATGACGACGACCCGCTTGCCGATAGTGGCGTTATCGTTGAAGTTCGCCTCTTTTAAGACCGGCAGCGCCAAGAGCACGCCGTCGGCGTCGTGGCCGGGTATCGGGATACCCCTGCTCACCGAGAGGCCGATGGCTATAAGAACCGCGTCATAGTCTTTGGCAAGGTCGTCGAAGGCGACGTCCTTGCCGATTGCGGTATTCGTCTTAATCGTCACCCCGAGCGATTCGATAGCCGCGACATCTTGCGCGACAACGTCTTTCGGGAGGCGGTATTTGGGAACGCCGGTATATATCGCGCCGCCGCACGCGTCGTTCTGCTCGTAGATAGTGACATCGAAGCCGTCCTTGGCCAGGTCGTATGCAGCGGTCAAACCGGCGACGCCGCCGCCGATGATGGCGACCTTCTTGCCTCTCGTCTTCGGAACCGCGTCCGAGACCGGTTCATCCGCGCAAACGTCGGATGCAAAACGTTTGATGGCCCTGATGTTTACCGCACCCTCCACGTCGTTACGGCGGCACTCGCCCTCGCACGGGTGGTGGCAGATGCGCCCAAGTGAGCCCGGCAACGTGCAGCGCTCCCGCACCGCTTCCAGCGACTCCTTAAACCTGCCCTGGGCTACAAGGCTCACAAACGACTGGATATCCGCATTTACCGGACACGCGCTTGCGCACGGCGGCTTGAGCGGCTGGTCTTTTATCCATGTCTCAAAGGCTTCGCTCTGAGAATTTACGTTCGTAGCTTCACTCGCCATAGTAGCAACCTTTCCTTAACTCACTACCACAAGAAAATGATTAATTTAAGAATATTAATTGTCAATTGCAAATCGCTCGACTCCCCAATAATTTGCAATTCTCAACTATTACGTCACAACCGCGATGGCATTAGTGGGTTAGTGATCAGCTTATCGCTAACCCACTAATGGCTCGTCCTTCATATGCTTACTAAGCTGTTACCGGTTGGAAGTTCTTCAGGAAGGCCGGGATATCGGCTGCTTCACGCGGGCCGACGACTATCTTCCAGCCCTGGAGTTCTTCCTCGAGCTCGCCGCTTATCTGTGCGACATAACCCGGGATGACCACGGTTTTATGCTTTATCTTATCGAGAATGTCGCTCTTGTTGACAAAGGCGGCGATTCTCTCAGGTACGAATTTGCCGGCCGCCCACGCGGTAAGCGTCGAGAGGCCGTCGACATCGACGATTCCGAGCCACGCCGGCATCTTGCTTCCCTCGACCTCGCTGGAGACGATAAAGTACGTCAGCGAGAAGTTGGTCGTGATGAGGAACGGCGAGTCTTCCGTCGGGTTGTTGATCGGGTAGACGCCCTGATCCACCTGCATCGGACGCTGCGGGTCGGTATAGATGTTCTGCCTCAGGACGTAGAGGGCATAGGCCTTCTCGGGGCTGAGGTCTTTAAGCACCATGATACCGCCGTATTTG
>MELI01000069.1:4174-4349 GCA_001767575.1 Candidatus Aquicultor primus
TGAGAGCCAGGCGCCGCGTAAAGACCAGGTTCTGGAAGGTCTCTTTCAAGGTACGCGTACCCATATCGATGACGAGGTCTTTAAGGCCCATGCCATCGAGTTTCGTCGTAAGCTCGGCCAGCTCATCGAGGGAGGCCGGTTTAACGGCGAGCGGGGCGCCGTATTTCTTGGCAAG
>MELI01000069.1:4356-7545 GCA_001767575.1 Candidatus Aquicultor primus
ATCGCGTCGAGGTTATCGGCGGTCGCCGCGTAGAGCAACGGTTTTGCAGGGCCGGCAGCTGTCATAGCTGCGTCGATAGCCGCCGCGTCCGCCATCAAAACGAGCGGGTAGGGGATGCCTGCCATTACTTTCTTGACCATATCGCTAAAGGTATTCGCATCGCCCGAAGAGTTCTTGACCGCAACGAGGTCGGCGCGCAAAGTCTGGCCGACTCGTTCATAGGTAGCCTCCTTGAGCGCGGCAAGTTTCGCGTCGACGGCTGCTCCGTCTTCCGTGTCCTCTACAAGGAGTGCCAGGCCAGGTGGGTTGAAGAAAGTCTTCTCGTGCCTGTGCATGACGAGTTCCTCACCAATCTTGAGCGCGAATTCACCCTCACCTATCGTCACACCGCGCATCGGAGGCGCAGACGCCTCGGAGAGCAGTGCTTTTGCTTCCTCACTAACGTGCGGGCACTGCTCGAGAGAAGCGCCGCCAGCGGCAAGCTTCATCGCGAACGCCAGGCAGGTGGGAATCCCACAATCCCCGCAGTTAGTCTTTGGGAGCTTTTTAAAAATATCCATTCCGGTTAAAGCCACATTCACTCACCTCCACAAAGGTTAATCGTTCATTCGGCCATACGGCCATCGCTCGAAAAAATCACGCGGAGCGGGGCGCAGCTAAGCGCCCCGCCGCCCGCGTACAGTTCATATTAGCCAAGCATATCCATCGTCATTGCCGGATGGCTCTTGGACTTGGCAAACGCTCCGACCTCTTCCATGGTCAGCGCATTAGTCTCATCCGCTATCTTGCTGAGAAAGTCGGGGTCGCCGGTACGCTCCGCTTGTCCTTCGAGAATGCCGGCGAGTTGCTCTTTAAGCTCTTTCGGCATCCATACGACGCGGGCGAAACCGCCGTCGGCCGATAGGAATTTCGGGCTGCCGAGGAAGTACTTTCCAACGCCGGCCATACCCGGGTTCTGGAGACCGCCGCCGACAAGACCCGCCATGGTCGAGAAGGTCATACCGAACGGGGTTTGGCCCGCGTAGTCGCGGTTAACGACCATGAAGCCGCTTCTGACATCTCCGGTTTCTTCGTCGACGAGCGGCAGATGGGCGATGATAGCCTCAAAGCAACCGCAGGAGGTCATCGGATTCTCCATCATTGAGTAGGCGTAGAGCCTCTGGATGGCGCCGTTCGACGCTCTCGAGAGATACTCGTTGATACCGTCCCACTCGCCTTTTTCCTCGTTAAGGGTCGTACCCTTGAGAACTGGCTGGTTCGGACCGGTCGGGTTGATCTCAAAGGATGCCTTGCCGTCGAGCCAGTTGTAGGCGCCGCACAAACCCAAGCGCTGCGGTGTGATAATGCAGATGTGGGTCGGGGCGAACGACTGGCAGAGCGTGCAGCTGTAGAACGTATCGACGTTCTCGTCGGTCAAGCCCGAGACACGCTCATCGCGGTCGTGATACTCCTTGCGGGCCACCTCGAGCAGCTCGTGGACTTTTTCGGCCTCGGTGTAGATTGTCACCTGGACCTTGTCGACAATTGCCGGGAACTCGTTGAGTATCTTGGTGTGCAGGATGCGGCCGATGTCGGCGAGGCCGAAGCCTTTCTCGACGGCTTTTTTGCCGATGCGAACCCACACGACATCACGCTGAGAGACGTGCATGATGCCCTCCGCCCCGTTGATGAGGTGGTGTATCTGGCGCTCGAGAATCGGCTCGAAGTCTTTTTGCATCTTGCGGCCGGCGACATCGACGACGATTGCCATCGGGTACGCTTTCTTCTCTTCCATATCTTTGAGGTCGGGACCGACAAGCTCTATCTTGTTGTCCTCTACCTCATCCATATCTTTCATGAGCAGCAGCTCGAACGCTTCGCTCTTGGAGCCGCCGAACTCGCAGTAGAGGTCATCCTTACGAATACGCTCGCCCTCGAAGGCCGCGCCGTAGGCAACCGGAATCGGCACCTTGTCGATTTTGATCTTCAAGCCGCGCACTTCGATTGCTTTCTGGATGATATCCTCAAACGGCACGTTTGCGACGACATGCTCGTAGGTACAGACACCGGTCGGAAGTATTTCCGGGATATCGGTGTCGGCTATTGCCGGGAAACCATAGTTGATGGCACCGGCTGCCGCTGCATATTTGACCGGGTCGACTTCGCCGAGTGCGACGACGAACGCGAAGACGCGGTTCTTGTTGTAACGAAGTGTTCTCTCATAATCGCCCGGCTGGACACCGCCGAAGGCCATAGCGGCCCTGGTGGCAAAACCAATCGAGTAGATATGCCCATAGACATGCGGGTCGAACGGTACGAGACGCGTATCCCAACCGATTTCTACGCCGCCCTCTACCAGCTGGTCGGCGAAGCATACGCCATCGGTCGAGCCGGCGATAAAGGTATAGAGGTTCTTCTGCTGCAGGTCGCGAGCCATAGCCACAGCCTGCTCAACGCTCGGGGCGGCGCCGACTATCGCGGCAAAACCCGGAGCGGAACCATCTACGAACTCAACGCCGCGGGCGCGCATGATGACGTCATCAGCGGCACCGACGTAGAGGTCGGTCACCGGCGCGTCGCCGATGCCGATGTAGCGAAGCGCCATTATCATCTCAGCGCCGAAGAGCGTCGCGATACCCGCATCGAGAGTACCACCGAGGTACGGGAGCCATAGGCTCTCGCTCGGCTCCTCGGGAAGGAGGTCCTTCGCGATTTTGAGAACCTTCTCCATATCGGAGACCTTCTCAACTTTCTCGCCGGTCAACGCATAGATGACCGGGAGGAAGTAGCCGGTGTTGGGGAAGGCTACTTCATGATTTGCGCCTTTAGAATCGATAGCCTCTTTAATCTTCGCTTCCGCGAGATTAACGGTTTCGTGCGCGCCCCTGATAGCTGAGGTTGCAATAATCTTAGACATTCAGTTCCCTCCTCATCTCCATATCGAAGAGGACTCTTTCTTTCTGGGTATCTATACCTAGAGCTTTTCTCTTCGCTTGAATCTTGTTGATCGTCGCTTCGAGAATCTCCTCTTTTGTCGGGTAGAATTCAAACGTCGCGCCGAACTTCTCTTTAAAGCCCTCGGTCGTAAGTCTCATCATCTCGCTGCTCGCGCGATACGGTGCCTCGACGCCGCCGAAGATGACGTCCGCGCCGCTGGCGACACAGTAGAGTGCGATGGTGAGCGCTTTCTCCGAATACCACTCGGGAGCC
>MELI01000069.1:7587-21218 GCA_001767575.1 Candidatus Aquicultor primus
CCTTCCGTAACTACCTCATTGAGGATGGTAAGTATACGGCTGTTGTCGACACAGGAGCCGAGATGGAGCACCGGCGGGATACCGACGGTCTCGCAGATCTCCCTGAGACCCGGCCCCGCGATTTCCATAGTCTCCGGTGTCAGGTAGCCGGCTTTCGCGGCGCCTTGCGCGGCGCAACCGGTCATAACGACGAGGATATCGCGTTTAATAAGCTCCTCGACGAGGAACTTGTGCGAGTCATCATGCGTGGTACGCGGGTTATTACACCCGACGATGGCCACCGCGCCCTGGATGCGGCCGCTGATGATAGCATCATTTAGCGGACGGAACGAGCCGCGGAACTTGCCGCCGAGCATGTACTTGATATACTCGTGGCTGAAGCCGGCGACCATCGGTTTCTTGTGATCGGGGATGAAGACATCGCCCTTGCGGTTTGCGAAGTTGTCGACGGCCGCTTTGACGATGGTCTTGGCAGTCTCTATCGCGTTGTGCTCATCGAACTGGATGTGCTCGGCACCGGTCATCATCGCGCGCTCGTTGGTCGTGATTACTTTCGTATGATACTTCTCAGCGATCTCAACGAGACCCTGGAAGACGCATTGTACGTCGACTATCATCGCATCGACGACGCCGGTCGCGATAGCGAGCTCCTGCTGGAGAACGTTACCGGCCGGGCCAACGCCGCGGCGCATCAAAACCTCGTTACCGGTACAGCAGATACCGCCGAGCGTAATGCCCTCGGCACCCTTGCTCTTGGCATACTCTATCATCTCCGGACTGGTCGCAAGGTCGACGATCTTCTCCGAGAGAAGCGGCTCGTGACCGTGGAGGATGATGTTCACTTCTTTTTCTTTCAAGATACCCAGATTCGCCTCTGCGCGAAGCGGTTTCGGGGTACCGAACATGATGTCCGAAAGGTCGGTCGCCATCATGGAACCGCCCCAACCGTCAGCCAGCGCACAGCGGACCGATGACATCAGGATATGCTCGGCATCCTGGTCGGTTCCGGCGTGGGTCTGGTGCATGAGCTGCACGACCTCACGGTCGAAACCGCGCGGGAATATTGCCATCTCTTCCCATATTTTCTTGCGCTTCTCGGTAGCACGCTTGACATACATCATCGGGGTACCGGTTTGCTTGCCGTACTCCGCTAGAGCGGCCTCGCCGAGAGCGATAGCAATTTCCTGGACGGTCTTGCCTTCGGTCTCGATACCGAAATGCCCGGCCACTACCATCAGTTTCCCTTCGTCTTTGATGCCATAGCCCGGCGCCTCACCTTTAGCGGCGGCGAGGAACGTCATGGCTACCGCGCGACCGTGGTCCGCGTGCGCGGACGCACCGGCGGCAACGGCGCGCGCGAGATTACGTGCGGCAACGGTGTGAATCGTCGCACCGCAGACACCTGTTTTTTCCCTGCCATTCTTACTTTTTCCGCCGAGGCGACATGGGCCCATGGCACAAACCCGGCAGCAGCTGCCTTCGGAGCCGAAGGTACAAGCCTTCATCTCCTCAGCTCGGCTGAACATGGTCGACGTGTCGCCGAGTCTCTCCAGCATCTCTATTGTCGCTGGATCCACGCTTCTAATCTTGTCTGACATACTCTCTCCTTACTTTCGATCTAGTGATCTTGCGGCCCGACTTCGGTCGGCCGCGTGATTCCTTAAAACAATGCCTGCTTTCTTAAGTCGTAAGTTCAGCAATAGTCTGCTTGATGAGCTTGACCGACTCCGGATGTCTCATAATGAGCAGGTCTGCGCCGGCCATCATGACGGAGATAGCGGTCAGCGTCTCCCAGATGATGCCGCGCTTCTTCTGGTCGCCCCACTGCGGCGCCTCTTCCTGGGTGATTTTGGCCTCTTTGGCCTTCCATACCTCTTTGCCGAGGTTGCTGATGGTCGGTGATTGGAGCATGTTGTCGTTCTGGGTCAGCGCGGCGAGTTTGATACGCTCGTTGACCGAGAAACAGTACTCGAGACCGTACCCGAGAGCGCCGGTCGACGGATCGACAAGAATGCTCTCGACGGGCACTCCGAGGTTGCTCATGAGAATATTAAGCTGCTTAGCCATATTGACGTCGATTGGGGTCTCGCCTGCTACCTTCGCATTAAAGCCCATCGCCGCCGCGGCGACTGATTTGTAGTTGTCCTCAACGGCCGGGCCGATGACGACATTTTTGCCCTGGGTAGCCTCGGCTACCGCTTTCAACACTTCACTATCTTTGTCCGCGTTGCCGCTACCGTAGATGATTACCGGAATCTTCACCGCATCCACAACGGCTTTGACGGTCGCGACCGCTTCCTCGGGACTCCTGTTGGCGCCATTCGGGTCGGTCCCGGCGAGCTGTAGGCATATCATGTCCGCGCCGAACTCGCTCTCACACTTTTTCGCCCACGCGACCGGGTCTCCCCATACATCGCCGATGACCGCTTGAAGTTCGTCCGCCCAACCAACCGGCTCGGTATCGAATACCTCCATCGCGATTTTTGGCCCGTTGGGAATGTTGCCTTCAAACCCGTAAAACGGCAGTGTGTTCTCGCCGCCGACGGCCACTTGGGTGTCGGAACCCAAGACTAATTCCCTGATCTTACCGGTGTATGCTTCAGTCGGTGCCTGAATTGCCATATGTTCTCCCCCTTCTTTGAAACTTCCTTTTATAGTCTATATATACCGCACCCATCGCGGGTGCCGATTACGCGAACGTTGTGCGCAACCCATGCCGCACAAGCACCGGGTTTGCACCCGGTCGTGCCCGGCGCTATGCAAGAGCCGGAACGCCGGCGCGGCGTCTTGCTGAGTTTACCGTGTTGTACATTAACATGGCAATGGTCATCGGACCTACGCCACCCGGAACCGGGGTAATAGCGGAAGCCTTCTGCGAGACCGCCTCAAAATCGACGTCGCCACAGAGCTTGCCGGTGTCGAGGCGGTTGACACCGACGTCGATTACGACTACGCCGTCTTTTACCATATCCGCGGTTATCATGTTTGGGCGCCCCGTCGCAACGACGAGCACATCCGCGCGGCGGCATACCTCGCCGAGGTCTTTAGTCTTCGAGTGACAGACGGTAACGGTAGCGCTCTCCTGTATAAGCATCAGCGCAACCGGCTTGCCGACGATATTGCTCCGGCCCACGACAACAGCCTCGGCACCCGCAAGCTGAACGTTAGACCTTTTTAGCAGGTGGATAACGCCATACGGAGTGCAAGGCTTAAATCCTTCGGTTCCTATTACTAAACGACCGACGTTTACCGGATGGAACCCGTCGACATCTTTGTCGGGGTCGATAGCCGCAATGACTTTGTTCTCGTCTATCTGCTTAGGCAACGGTAGCTGAACGAGGATACCATCGACTTCCGGGTCGTTGTTTAACTTCGCAACGAGGTCGAGCAGCTCTTGCTCAGATGTGTCTACCGAAAGAACAAACTTTTTCGAGACTAGTCCGAGCTCTTCGCAAGCTTTCTCCTTTTGGCCGACATAGACTTTAGAAGCCGGGTCCTCGCCTACCAGAACCACCGCAAGACCCGGGGTAACACCGGTTTCGGCTTGGAGTTTCTTGACCTCATCGACAAGCTCAGCCCGAATCTGGGCCGAGATCGCTTTACCATCAATAATTTTAGCCGTCATTCACATTCCTCCTAAGTTAGATGTCCAACTTGCCAAGTATATTATCTATTGCCTGAACCGCAGGCGAGCTCTCGGGGATCTTGATCGCCGGCATACGGTTGAGCGCATGCTCGAAGACGCTGTCGTCGAGCGGAACCGTTCCCAATACTTCCAAGTTTTGGCTCTCCGCCTCTTCCACCAGGCTGGCGGGGAGCTCCCCGTTGACTCTATTGATAATAAGGCCGACTTGCTTGACGCTGATTTCCATATCCTTAGCTAAATCGCGAATCCGGGCCGCAGTCATGATCCCAATCGGGCTCGGCTCGGAGACCAGGAGCAGCAGGTCTATCTTCTGGGTCGTGCGACGGCTCAAGTGCTCCATTCCGGCTTCGTTGTCGATTACTACATACGGGTAGTTCTTCGCGAGTATCTCGATGTAGCGCCTGAGCATGTTGTTAGCCGCGCAATAGCATCCGGGGCCCTCCGGTCGACCCATGACGAGCAGATCGAATCCGGAACTCTCGACCACGGTATCCTGGAGAAGGTATTCCATGTACATGTCTTTGGTCATGCCGGCCGGGACCTCGTTGGCCCCGATTTTGACCTTCAATTCCTCGCGCATCCCGCCGATGGTCGAATCGACCTCTACGCCGAGCTGCTCGTTTAAATTTATGTTAGCATCCGCGTCGACCGCAAATACCGGCGTCTTCCCCGTACGCAAGAGATGACCGATGATCATACTCGTCAATGTCGTCTTTCCTGTGCCGCCTTTACCGGCGACCGCGATTGTAAAGCTCAAAACTTAACACCTTCCACTTGCTATACTTACAGCGATATCAGAACTCCAACCGCTGGTATTCCCTGCCAATTCTCGCAGTCTCAATTTGAGATTAAGGACTCCAAATCCAAATATCAACAACCAAGCCCTTAACGAACATCCCGGCTGCCATAGATGCCGCTACGCTCTTTAACTCTCTGCGCCACCAACGGGAACGCGCCGATATCGGTGTGCGGCAGAAACAGGGCCGAGACGTAATTGTCCATGAAGCCCGGGTGTGTGCTCAGCTCCAGGTAGGTCATCCGTTGCGCGATATCCTTCGCGGAACGACGCGCGGATTGCGATAGGAGCACCAAATGCGCGCCCATCAAAGAGCCGTTACCCACATACATCACTTGTTCTGCGGTAAACTCGGGCAACAGCCCTATGGTAATCGCTTGGTCTAGTTCCAAATAACGCCCGAAACCACCGGCGATAAGGACCCTCTCAATGGCTTCCACCGGCATCTGCATCGAATCCAAAAGCGTCGTGATACCGGCGTATATCGCACCCTTGGTGCGGATAAGGTTGTCGATATCGGCCTCGGTGATTACGATATCCTCTTTCGTCGCCGACTCGTCGGCCCAGACAAGCACATACTCGCCCTGGCCTCCGCCTTCGCGTATTCTCGGATGCCCAAGCTCGAGCTTGAACTTTCCTCTCTCGTCGATGATGCCGGTTAAGAAGAGTTCCGCCAGCGTGTCTATCAGGCCCGAGCCGCAGACACCCTTCGGTTTGGTCTGGCCGATCGTCAAAATCATCGGCTCGAGCGTCTCGGTGCTGATGCGGACGGTCTCTATCGCGCCTTTTACCGCGCGCATGCCATGTTTGACCGAGCCGCCCTCGAAAGCGGGGCCCGCCGAGCACGCGCAGGAAAGCAGCCACTCGGCGTTACCGAGCGCCATCTCGCCGTTGGTGCCGACATCTATATAGAGGGTGAGTTTATCCGTTTTATACACGCCCGAGGCCAAAAGGCCCGAGGTGATGTCGCCGCCCACGTAGCTCGCCCGTCCCGGGATACAATAGATGCGGGCGCCGTCGGCGATCTTTATGCCGAGATTGGACGCTTTGACTGTGGGGGTAAAGTTGACCGTTGGAATATAAGGTTCCTCGCGGATGTAGCGAGAATTGATTCCGTAGAAGAGATGGACCATCGTCGTGTTGCCGGCGGCGACCATGTAGACGATGTCATCCCGCTGAACGCCTGTTTTATCAAGGAGCCTGTCAATAAGGCCGTTAATCGTTTGGACTACCAGCGACTGCAATCTCTCGAGCCCGTCGTTCTTGAGTGAATAGACGATGCGCGATATTATATCTTCGCCACTGCTGACCTGGGCGTTATATTCAGACACCCTTCCGAGCGATTCCCTGGTATTGAGGTCTATAAGCTCTACATAGACCGAGGTGGTGCCGATGTCGACCGCCAACCCGTAATGCGTTTGCGCGCGGTCGCCCGAATCGAGCCGGATAAGGCGCGGGCATTCGCCGTCGGCGCCCTCCATGATAGTCGCGGTGACCTTCCAGTCGGCTTCGCGAAGCCTTACCGCCATCCGGCGCAGGCAATCGAGGTCGACCGTGAATTCGCCGACTTTATGGGTGCGCGTCAGCTCACGCTTGAGTCGTTCGAGGTCGCTGAGGTTGTCTTCGAGTGTCGGTGGCGCGATTTCGATGTAGTACCTGTGTGTCGCGGGTTCTAAATCGAAATCGCCGAAAAGCTCGCTCAGATCTTTGCTCGTCAAGACCGACCCACGACTAACGGGGCGGTGTTCTCTCTCGAGGGCCGCCCTGCTATCGCCCATCTGTGTCTCGACCGGTATGCGCACTTCTATGTCACTTTTGACCTGCGTAGTGCATGCCAGCACGTAGCCCTGCTCGACTTGCTCGGGTGTGAGCTTCGCGGTCGCATGTTTGATTGTCTCACCCTTGTCGACGACGACACGACACTTTCCGCAGGTGCCCGTTCCGCCACATGATGCATTTATATGAACCCCGGCCAGCATCGCCGCCCGGATGATGTTTTCCCCTTCTTCTACTTCGACTCCTCTGTTGTCGGGGTAGAAATAAACCTTAGGCATATTGAAACTTACCGACTTTCTTCTGCTGGATTCAAGCTCTTTCGAAAAGCTCCTGTCACAACTCAGGCCGCTTGAGTGCGGCTATTAACATGAAAATCTTGACCCGGCCACAAGTTTTGCTTGGGCGGGCTCTATCTAGTTAAGCCCGCCCAAGCTCTATTTGCTTTAGGGTAAAACCCGCTCCTAGAACAATCCGTTTACCTCGCCGGTCTCGACATTGACATCGACTCTTCTGTAAGCCGGGTCGGACGCCGTACCCGGCATCAGGCTGATGTCGCCTGCCATCGGGCAGAGGAACTTCGCGCCGCTGTAGACCAGGATGTCGCGAATGGGCAACGTCCAGCCCTTCGGCACACCTTTAAGCGTCGGGTCGTGCGAGAGGCTCAGGTGCGTCTTGACCATCATGGTCTGGTAATCCGCGAACTGCGGGTCTGACTCGAAGCGCTTCGCTTTCTCCTCGGCAACCGGTGAGAAGTTAACGCCGTCGGCTCCGTAGACTTCCTTGGCTATCATCTCAACACGCTGACGCAGCGGCAACTCCAGCGGATAAAGCGGTTTGTAGTTGGACGGCTCGTTGGCCGCATCCATGACGGTATCCGCCAGCTCAGCCGCGCCCTCACCGCCGTACATCCAGTGATCGGACCTCGCGCAACGAACACCTATCTCGTCGCAGAGTTTCTTGACCAAGTCGGTCTCGGCCTGGGTGTCGGTGTAGAACGCGTTTACGCAGACGACCGGGACGATACCGGACTTCTTGACGACACCTATCATGTGGCGCAGGTTCTCGAAGCCCTTTTCGACCAAGTCGAGGTTCTCTCTGGTGTACTCTTCCGGAAGCGGGCGTCCCGGCACGACTTTCGGGCCACCGCCGTGCATCTTCATCGCCCTGATGGTCGCAACGATAACGGAGACATTCGGGACATTACCGCTGAGACGGCACTTGACGTTCCAGAATTTCTCGAAGCCGATGTCGGCGGCGAAGCCGGACTCGGTTACGGTGTAGTCAAAGAGTTTCAGCGCCAAACGGTCGGAGATAATCGAGTTCTGTCCGATGGCGATATTTGCAAACGGCCCCGCGTGGATTAGGACCGGCTGGCCCTCGACCGAGTAACAGAGCGTCGGGTTGATGGTATTACGCATCCACGCCGTCATGGCGCCGGCCACGTCGAGGTCGGATGTTGTGATAGGCTTACCCGTCCGGTCATAAGCGACGGTGATCTTGCCAAGGCGATCGCGCATGTCGGCCAGGTCTTTAGAGACGGCGAGAATCGCCATCAGCTCGGAACCGACTGCGATACCAAACCGCGACGACATCGGATAGCCGTCTTTCTTGCCGCCAAGGCCGATTGTAATATTGCGAAGCGCTTGCGCGCAGAAGTCGATGATCCAGCCCATCTCGACGTTTTTCGGGTCGATGTCGAGGCGTTTTAGACCGCGCCTGGTGAGCTCTTCGTCGGTGTAGTTGCACTCGTGCTGGTAGCGCGAGGTCAAGGCTACCATTGCGAGGTTGTGGGCGTTCATGATGTCGTTGATATCACCGGTAAGGCCGAGCGAGAACTCGGTCATCGGGATAAGCAGCGCGTTGCCGCCGCCCGCCGCAGTACCCTTAACGTTCATGGTCGGGCCGCCCGATGGCTGGCGAAGCGCGCCGCCCACGTTGATGCCCTTCACGCCGAGACCTTGAACGAGACCCATAGATACCGTGGTCTTGCCCTCGCCGAGAGGCGTCGGGGTGATTGCCGTAACCTCGATGTACTTTCCGTCCGGCTTGTCTTTAAGCCTGTTCATGATCTTGATGAAGTCGAGTCTCGGAGTCTTCCCGTAGGGAATCATCTCTTCTTTCTCGAGACCCAGCTTGCCAATCCATTCCTCAGTCGTCGGCAGATGTTTCTCGGCTTCCTGAGCTATCTGATAATCCTTGAACTTGGTTGGGTTCATTGAACGCGGTTCGTACTTTCCTTTTGCTCCCATACAACCTCCTTGGTGCTCCTACCTACTGTTTTTAGCTTAAGCCTTCAACCCTCCGGCCTAAGCCTGGAGGAAATCGATTGTCTTGCCATTAACGAGAGTATGTGAAATGTTTAACTTGGTTGCGGCAACAGTGCGCGCAGCCAGGGACTACATACAAACATTCATCAGGGGTCCTCGTAGGACGCGCTCGTCATGGTTTCTTCAGGGTTCCATAGTTTGTAACAGTACGTAACAATGACTACAAACCATGTAATAATATAGCTTAAACCCGCACACCGGTCAAGTTATTTGAACCAATCCTTAAAGATAGGCCTCGCTTCAAACAACAACAACTTTATATTGGTGAACGGTCCAAATCGACCAGCGAGCGTTAAGATATAGGATTAAACGGTTTCGGATAACTCTAGGTCGCTTTCGACGCCTGCGTCCCGTGTAAGTTATGCGTGGTAATACCTATACGTAACAAAACTGCGACATTGTTACGCATTTTGTTCAACCGGTTCATGCGCCCCACAAATGACCGTGTTAAGCCTTAAGTTTATACTGATGATTTCATACGCGGCAACAATGATTTAGCAAGCGGTCGATTTTTAGAGGTGAACGTATCATTCCCAGGGTAAGCGAAAAAGTTAGCAAGCGCTTACGCGAGCATTTTCGGTGCGTTAGACGTTACATGCCGAGCATGGCTTTGAGCTTTTGACCCCGCCTGCGGCTTACCGGGATCTCGTTCTTCTGGGTGCTGCGAACCTTTAGGATATAGCTCCGCCCGTACATCGGCACAATCTCGATGACATGCGCGAGATTGACTATGTAGCTTCGATGAACCCGCAGGAAAGACTTGTTTTTCAAGCGATCTTCCAGAGTCTTGAGGGTGAACTTGGTTATATAGGTGTTGTCCTGCGTGTGCACAAAGACGATGTCGTTTCTGCTCGATATATAGACTACGTCCTGGAGTGCCAAGAGAAGCGTCTTGCCTTTGCTCTCGACCGGTATTCTCTCTATCTCGATGACCGGCTCGGCTTTGGCCGGAGCTTGCGGCGCCGGCTTGGTCTCACGGTGCTTAGTCACCTTGCTGATGGCTTTGAGCAGACGGTCTTCGTCTATCGGCTTGACCAGGTAATCGACGGCATCCAGCTCAAAGGCCCGCACTGCGTGCTCCCCGTAAGCGGTCACGAATACAACGGCCGGCAGCTGCTCCAAATCCTTCAGGGCAGCGACAACGTCGAGCCCGCTTAGGCCCGGCATGTGTATGTCTATGAAAACGAGGTCGTAGTTTAAGGCGCGAATCAACTCCAGCGCTTCGCTCGCGTTTGTCGCCTCACCGACTACATGAACATCCGGCGCTTTTTCGAGCATGTACCGGAGTTCGGAACGCGCCGGCGCCTCATCATCGACTATAAGTGTTTTCAACTTCATGCTCTTCGCTCCTGGATACCGGAATATTCACGTGAACCGTCGTGCCCGCGCCGGGCCGGCTTTCGAGCGTTATCTGGTGGTCTTCCCCGTAAAGGCCCTTCAGGCGTTCGTTGACATTGCTTAGACCAATCCCGATACCCTTACCATAACCAATATTTAACACCTGGTCTAGCTCTTCTTCAGCAATCCCTTTGCCGTTGTCGATAACGGTTATCTGTAGATTATCATCGACTATTTTTACTTTTATCTCAATCTCCAGCGGTTTTTCTTCACAGAAACCATGTTTGATGGAATTCTCGACGATGGGCTGGATGGTCAGGCCCGGCAAAATGCAGGTCTGAGCTTCGTCGTCGATATCGAAACTTATATCGAGACGCGCCCCGAACCGGGCCTTCTCCAACACCAGATAGGTTGCGATATAGTCGAGTTCCTGCGCAAGTGTAATGAAGCCCTCTTTCCACTCGAGAGACTTGCGGAAAAAGTCTGAAAACTGGATGAGCAGCTTGCGAGCCTTCTGCGGGTCGGTCCGGATAAAAGCCGTGATGGTGTTGAGTGTGTTGAAGAGGAAGTGCGGGTTTATCTGCGCCTGCAACGCCCGCAGCTCGGCATGGTAAGCCAGCTCAGTCTGCCGGTCGAGCTCGGAGAGCTCTATCTGCGTGCTCAGCAGTTGCGCAAGGCCTTCAGCCAGCGCTATCCTGCTCTCTGTCAGTTTCGATGGGTTACTATAATAAAATTTTAGTGAACCTATCGCTTTTCCCATCTGTGTAAGCGGCACCACTACCGCCGCTTTCAGTTGGCAATTGACAACCGGACACCCGATCTCCGATTTCGAACCGAGAATCCGCGTCGTATTGGTCTCTATCGACTCTTTGGTCGCGCGGGTTAGAATCGGTTTGCCCGGCAGGTGATGATCTTTGCCGACACCGTGAAACGCGAGAATCGTCGTCCGGTCGGTTATCGAGACCGCAACCGCGTCGGTGTAGTCGAAAACTATCTCGACGACCTGTGTCGCCGACTCGATACTCAAGCCTTTTCTCAGATGCGGCAAGGTTTTTCGCGTGATTTCTAGGACATGGTAAGATTGCTTCGCCCTGAAATGCTCGGACTGGCTCATGAATCTGAAGAGAATGAGTGCCACAAAAATCGTAGCCGTCGCCGATGCGGCAAGCAAGAAGAAAAAGAAGTAGCCGGCCTGCAGGTCGAAGAAGTCCGTGCCGAGATAGACGACGGCCAGGGCGAGCAAGCTGCCAAAGACAAGGCTGCCTATGAAGTAATAGAACGTGTTCGTATTTAGTTCACTTGAGCTAACAAAATTTCTTTTGACCCCGGTCACCGACTTTCGAGAATACCCTGATTATATCTAAATAAGCACGGTTTTCATATGCACAAGCGCAAAACATGAGCTGTGAGACAGTGCATCGACAATCTTCTCTTGGTTTTCCGGAGGTCGCCGGCCGGCACATAAAGCGGGCGGCTGTTATCCTAAGAAACGCCTGGTCCACGCGGCCTCAACGACTTGCTCCTGGATATTGGCGAAACTTTGCTCTTTGATGTTGTCGATAATCCTGGAGGTTATCTCCCGGTGTTGCCGGTTAACCTCATAATCGACGATATCGCGACGAATCTTGTCACCAAGGTCGCCAGGCAAAATCTCAAGAACATCCTCGTTGAAGTATGCCATGGCGTCACGCAGGTCATCCTCGAAATGAAGGTAGGCCGATTTAAGGCACGCCCTGTCGTCAGCGGTCAGCGCGTTGAGCGCCAGTAGCTCGGGTGGCAGACCTATCGAATAGAGCGAGGCGCAGAAACTTATCACGCGCGGCAGCGAGACCGAGCCCACACTTCGCGCATATCCAAAAAGACCCACGTGGAGTTTCCTTTTGCGCCGGGCCGGCACATACTTCGCCACCGTGTTGATAAGCGGCGCCAGCAATTCCACCTGGCGCATATATTCCCTGGCGAGCTTGTCCATAACCTGCAGGCAAGCGGCCTCGTCGACTTCGGTCGGGTCCTTGCGCTCCCACGCTTTAATGGTATCTACGGCGCTCATGACCTCGCGCTCCGGGTAATCGTACTTAAACGCCGACTGCACGGTGAAGGTCTGCACGCTAGGGTATTCCTCGAGACAATTCATCACATTTGTGGGTTTCAGGTTGCCTCGAAACGGCGCCGAACCAACACCGATAATAGGATATATCTCGACCCCGATATTTTTCGAAAGACGATGGAGCCGCTGGAGCGCTATCTTATTTAAAAGCACCGAACTTATCAGGCCGTAGTTCATCGCCGGGTCGGAGCGCGCCAGGAAGACCCGCTGGTATGGCGGGTTTACCTTGGAGACATATTCCTCGACGATATTGTGCGCGTTGAGCATCCCTTCCTTGTTCTCCATGAGCGGAATGACGTGGACTTCGTGCGGCTCGAAGCTGCCTATCCAGTCGGCTATGCAAACATCGCCCTCACAAAAACGCTTGTCCTGCTTGCCTGCGACGAAATCCCGGTAGTATACGTAAATGCGGTAAAGGCAGCGCGCCGAGGTCGTCATCGGCAAGATGACTTCGAAGACGGGCGCCGGGCTATCGAGGCTTAGCGCCCTGGCCGTGTCGAAAGCTCGCGGTATGCCCTCGAGCGTCTCGAGTAAGACTTTGGCCTCTTCGCGCTCGACGGTCGGATTGGGCACACGCAGCGTCAGAAAGACGTCCTCCCCCAACTTGTTGTCGATAAAGTACTCCTTGTAGCGGGTGAGCAGCTTCCTTACGACATAGTTGTCGACCTCTTTTCCCTCACAATCCCACATCTGTTCATCGCAGCCGAGGTGTGAATAGGCATAATACGCCTCTTTTATCTCATCCTCCCCACCCAGAAGCGCGTCGGCTGAGAAGAAGGGTGCGGTAACGTTGTCGGGGTGCTGTGTGCTCATGCAGCGCGGGATTTTTCTAGTTGTGCTCATAGCGCATACCTCGGGTTGGCTTACGGTACATATATTAATCGCAGCTCAGGGCTTCAGCCCTGATTAAGTCTTCAGCTATCGGCTATTAGACTATCCTCACTCCCGTAGCTCAGGGCTTCAGCCCTGACATTGGCTCCCTCGACAAGGAGGCTATGCGGGCTCAAGCTCGTTGCCGGTTATGATCCGGTACGCCTCCAAATAGCGCTCCCTGGTCTGATTGACGACTTCCTCGGGAAGGCTCGGCGGCGGCGGGGTCTTGTCCCAACCGGCGGCAAGAAGGAAATCGCGGACGAACTGCTTGTCGAGACTCTCCTGGCCCCTACCCGCCTCATACTCGCGCATCAGCCAGAAACGGGACGAATCGGGTGTGAATATCTCATCGATGAGAATGAGTTCGCCGTCGGCAACGCCGAACTCGAACTTAGTGTCGGCAAGGATTATTCCACGGCTTAGCGCCCACTCCGCGGCCCGTTTATAAACAGCGATGCTGATATCGCTGAGTCGCTGCCCCATCTCGTCACCGACGATAGACTTCATCTGTTCTAAAGAGATATTCTCATCGTGGTCACCTATCGCCGCTTTGGTCGACGGCGTAAAGAGCGGCTCCGGGAACTTATCGGACTCGACCAATCCTTCGGGAAGCTTTATCCCGCAGACCGTGCCGCTCACTTTATATTCGTTCCAGGCGGAGCCGGCGATATAGCCGCGAACGATACATTCGACCGGCAGCGGTTCGGCTTTTTTTACCAGCATGCTCCGTCCCCTGAGCCCGTCCGCGTACGGCCGGCAGGCTTGCGG
>MELI01000069.1:21277-24503 GCA_001767575.1 Candidatus Aquicultor primus
AATATCACGTCAAACGCCGAGATGCGGTCGGTGGCGACAATCAATAATTTGTCGTCGACCTCATAAACATCGCGCACCTTGCCGCTTCTCGCCTTGTTTAGACCCGAAAAATTTGTCTGCAAAACGGCTTCTTTTTTCATACGCTAACCCCTTACGCTCTCTTATATTCTTTGATAACGGCCGGTTCATGTATTTTGCGCTCCTTTTGCCCGGAGAAAAACGTATGCTTTCGGATACTGGGCGCTGCCGGTCCCGCTAAGGCAAGGGAGGTTCGTTAATGCTTGTCGGATTGGGACAATTGCATGGTGTTAGGGCATTAGTCTAGCGAAATCAGTTACGATAAGCAATGACAATCGGCGAATCTCTTGCATCGCGGGCTTGCCGGACGCTTCCTATTCCTTTTCGGCCTGCTCGACGGGTTCATCGACGGCTACGACCATCCGGTTACGACCGGCCTTTTTCGCATCGTAAAGCGCTTCGTCCGCTCGCTTGACAAGGCTTAACGGGTCTTGCATGTTCTTATTGATCGAGCTGAGGCCGATGCTGAGCGAAACATTGATGGTGGTATCGGCGCCGACTCTTATCGACATCGCCTCGACCCGGCGGCGTAGTTTCTCGCCGACCCTCTGCGCCTTGATGACGTCGGTTTCGGGCAGAATCAAGGCAAACTCATCGCCTCCGAAGCGCGCCGCGAAGTCGGATTGGCGGATGTTGTCCTTTATCGTCTTCGCGATAGCCTTTAGCGTCTCGTCACCGGCGAGGTGGCCGTGGGTGTCGTTGATACTCTTGAAGGTGTCGATGTCGACCATCATGAGCGATAGCTCCGAACCATAGCGCTGCGCCCTGTTGAACTCGACACCGAGCCGCTCGATGAAGCTCTTGTGGTTGGCGACGCCGGTCAGCCCATCGGTCACGGCGGTCTCCTGGAGCTGCTTGATGATGCGCATATATACTTTGCGCTGGAATGGAAAGCACATGCTCCAATCGGCAATCCCCTGGTATATCGCGACCGCTTCCTCGCGGCAGGTATCGTAACCGCATGCGCCGCAGTCGAGTTCGTCATTAGGCATATGTTTCTCGCCCTCGGCCAAGATTCTTGCGAGGGCTTTGTCGTCGGGGAGCGGTAACTCGACCTGCTTTCCGGTAAAGGATTTATATGTCTCGATTTTCGGCAGGTACGGTTCGAGCTGGTCGAAAGTGAGCTGCCTGGATGCTTTGACCAAACCTTCCCTATACGCGCGCTCGGCCACCTGTTTGCGCAGATGGATTCCGATATCGGTATCGATGGCGGGGCCGTCGATGCAACCGTTACAGGTCAATATGTCGATAAACTTGGCTCCTACCTCGCCGCGCTCGATAGCCGCAGCCAGCGCCTCAATATCGGAAACCCCGCGCACGACCATGAGCGCCGGGTCGAGCATGCTGTGTTGCGCAATCGTCGGGCGAGGAAAACCGCCGGGCACCGAGTAGCGGCGTCTAACCGCCGGCTTCGGGTCGTCGTTGACCACTAGGTCGCCCTGCGTCTGCAAAAACCTTATCCTCAGCAACTGTTTAAAATCATCGAAGGTCAAGACGGCGTCGACCTCATCGCCCAGCTTGGCCTCGTGTTTTGCCGCAATACAGGGCGTCGCATAGACGACCGCACAATCATCCCCGTAAAGCTTCTTTACCAGCCTTGCCTGCGCGACCATCGGTGTGACGACGGGCGCGAGCTTGCCGGCGAGCGCCGGGTAATACTTCTCAATCCAGGAAGTCGCGGCGGGACAGGTAGAGCGTATGACCGGTGTCTCGGTCTGGCCGGCAAAATACCGCAGGTAGTGGCGAGCGACCATCTCCTCGCCCAGGATGGTATCCTCACAGCCGTAAAAACCCGCGCGCTCGATCAGAAAGAGTACCTGCGCCGTATTCATCGGGTAGAACGAGGCGAGATATTCCGGTGCTAAGATGGCGATTGCTTTACGGCCGGACGACAGCAAGCCGAGAACCTTGTCGAGGTCGCCGCCGAGGCTAATCGATCCCTTGGTGCAGGTAACGAAACAGCGGCCGCAATAGACGCAGCGCTCATCGAGAATCTCTATGCGGCCGGCAGCCATCTTTATCGCTTTTACCGGGCACACGCGGATACATGAGTAGCACTCTGCGCAGTGTCCGTCTTTAACAGTCAATATGCTCATATCAAACCTTTGTGGTACGCCCCGCTCATGCGGAATGCGATTAATGTCAAATCCGGCTAGAACACCTGGTGCGGAAAAGAGTGGGTTGGAGTAGTGTCACACGTGCTTGAATCATATCTTCTTATCTTAGCCCGACTGCGGAATATCCCGAAAATCCCTATAAATAAAATCTAAATATCGACGGCTCACCACAAAATCTGTGCCGTTCGATTTAATCATGCTAGTCTAATCATAATATAGGTGGGCATAAGGCCACAATACCCGTCGGGGCGCCATGCGGATAAAACACGTATGAGATTAGTCAACAACAGCTAGATTCTCCCATCGTCGGCGAGGTCGGCGATTTGCGCGCCCCCTACCTCTATAAGGTCGATGGGTTTTATCTTCAAGATGGTATTGATCTGTCCACCGCTCGTATAAAGAACCGGAATCCCGAGTAATCTGTGGTCGAGAAATATCGGCATCTCGTTCGCGTGCGCTATCGGCGGCGTGCCGCCAAGGACATAGCCGGTGAGATTGACGACGTCGTCGGGCTCGACCATTCTTACCTTACCCGCTCCCGTGAGCGCACGGAGCTTGCGGATATCAATGCGGCGATCCCCCGGAATAATCGCGACAAGCGGCTTGCCGTCTACATCGATTATCAGGGTCTTGCCCACCTCAGACCGATCCAAACCGAGCGAATCGGCTGCAAGGGCTGCTGTTCTTGTGGAAATCTCGACAAGGCTGATTTCGTGCGGAATTTCACGCATTTGCAAAAAATTGTGTAAATCGACACTAGTTCTCATCCGGTTGCCCCCCCTTTAACCCTAGAAGAAATCGTACCATTAACGATTAGTTTCAACAAGCGTAGTTCGATGGGCGTGAAATCGTTGTTGTAGGCTAATTGCCATGTTTTAGGTCGAATATCATTTAAAGGAACAGGAAGGGACTAGGGGGCCGGTTGAAGCACTAATCGCACCCCCTCATATTATCATCTCATATATTAGCTTCGTAGCGCAAGCCGGTTTAACCCATATTTATTATAGCTTTCAAAATCGCGACCGCCGTTT
>MELI01000069.1:24535-25384 GCA_001767575.1 Candidatus Aquicultor primus
TTGGGCGACTGGATGCACGATGGGCAGCCTTCTTTGCAAGGGCATTCTTCGATGGCGGCGAGGGTGCGCGCCAGGTGCTCCTCCGCCACCCAAAAACCGCGCTGGGCGATGCCGATACCACCCTCGAAGCCGTCGTAGATGAAGATGGTCGCGGCGCCGGTATGCGGGTGAAGCGGGGTCGAGACCCCGCCGATGTCCCAGCGATCGCACATCGCGAAGATGGGAAGGAGCGCTATGGCCGCGTGCTCCACCGCGTGGATGCCGCCGGCGAGTTCGAGCTCGTTCAAGCCGAGATCGCCTATAATATCATCGGGCACGGTAAACCAGAGCGCTTCGGTCTGAAACTGTACCGGCGGAAGCTCAAGCTCCTCCATCCCAAGGATCTCCTGCGTCACGGTTCGCTTCCGGCGATACGCGCTGACATGTGTCGTCACCTCGACCTGGCCGAAGAAGAGCTCGGTCGCCCCGAGCGCGCATCGCTCGATTTCGGCTATGACCGAGATGTCGGTCTCCTCGTGCGGCTCGGTGTAGTAGTCGTGCGGGGTCTTTTCTACAAAGGCGACCCGCTCTTTGAGGTCGAGGGCGAGGACCTCGTAAGGCTCACCCTGGTAGAGGTAGACCGCTCCGGGGTGCACCTCGAAGAAAGCGCGTGCCGCGTCGCTGGTGCCCAGGATCTGTCCGCTGTCGGCCTCGACTATGTCGTAGCTGAACTGCGAGGCCGAGCGGATATTCGTCTCCCCCGCCGGGTAACCCGGGCGCCCCAAATACCAGCGCGCTTTTCGCTCTTTAAGCTCGCCGGTCGCGGTGAGTAGCTGCAGTGCCTCGGGGTAGGCGGCGCCGAAATAGACC
>MELI01000070.1:0-12271 GCA_001767575.1 Candidatus Aquicultor primus
TTTATTAATTTGCGACTCTAAGTTGGAACCCGTGCGATTATCAAAAATTAATTAAGTTTTTACGCGCTTTAAATATTTCGAGACTTTGGTCAATATTTCGCAAATTTAAAGGAACAAGACCGATTGGCATCGAAGATGTTCCGGATGCAGGTTTATGAAAATATCCGGATAATAAGAGAGAAAATCGAGCGAGCGTCGATTCGAAGCGGTAGAAGTGCCGATGATGTGACTTTAGTGGCTGTGACGAAGAATCAGCCGGTAGAAGCTATCATGCAGCTTCTGGAAGCAGGGGTCATAGATTTAGGTGAGAATCGGTCGCAAGAGCTAATTTCGAAGAAAGAGGCTCTGGAAGCTCGTATCAACTGGCATTTCATCGGGCATTTGCAAAGAAATAAAGTAAGGTATATCATCCCTTTTATATACCTGATACAATCTGTAGATAGTATGGCTCTCGCAAGAGAGATAAGCGCCGGCGCCAAGAGAATTAATAAAGTGCAGGATGTTTTGTTGGAAGTCAACGTTTCGGGGGAAGCGACCAAGCACGGCTTCGCGCCCGACGAGGTTGCTCAAGCGTTGAATGAGTTAGTTTTGTTGGGCAATGTTCGCGTCAAGGGTCTGATGACGATGGCACCGTTGGAAAACGATGCGGAGTTAACGAGACCACACTTTGCAAAATTGAAAAAGTTATATGATAGTATATCTAGCAGGCAAGAACGCAATATTGAGATGCAGTATCTTTCCATGGGCATGAGCAATGACTTTGAAGTAGCAATAGAAGAAGGATCTAATATGGTTAGAATCGGAACAGCGATTTTTATTTAGCTTAGGAGGAGACATCATGCACGAAAAGCGTGAGAGCATTGCGGGAAAGATACGAAAGTATTTTACGTTGGTCGAAGAAGAGCCGTATGAGCACACCTACGAAGACCTGACAGACGAGAGAGACTATGACGATGACTTCGATGAGGTGCGCACCGTTCGAAAAATAACGCGCTACCCGGATTTGGATAGGGCAAGGAAGACGGCGTCAATTCATTCAGTACCACAGCCACCCCAGGTCAGGGTGCACATCGTCGAGCCGAGAAACTTCAACGATTGCCAACAAATCGCCGACAAGTATAAAGAAAACATCCCTGTAATAATAAATCTTCAACTGAGTGACGCTGACCTTTCGAAGAGATTAATCGATTTTGCCAGCGGTTTGACCTATGCGCTCGACGGCGGTATGCAGAAAGTCGCTGATCGGGTATTTCTGCTCACACCCAACAACGTAGACGTATCGGCGGAGGAAAGAAGGCGTTTGTTGGAAAAGGGATTTTTCAACCAGTTCTAGGAGGAGCAGCCGTTGCTTCAAGGTAAGGTTCTTGCGATTATCGGAGCAGGCAAAATGGGGGAGGCTCTTCTGGGAGGCTTTCTCGGAGCAGGCGTCGTAGAAGCAAGCAATGTTGTTCTGAGCGATGTTGATGTAGGTCGTCTAGAAGCTCTAAGAGACAGATTTAATGTGGAGATAACGCAAAGCAATAACGAGGCGATAGCCCGTGGTGATATAATCTTGCTGGCGGTAAAACCGCAGCAAATGAGCGAGGTTCTGGCAGAAGCAAAGGAAAGCTTTCGAGAGGGCTCGCTCGTTATTTCTATTGTCGCCGGTGCCAAGACCGAAAAAATAGCGAGCTTGGCGGGCAAGGATATACCGGTAATTCGTGTTATGCCGAACACCCCGGCGCTTGCTGGAAAAGCGATGTCGGTGGTGAGCCGGGGGGCGTATGCCGGAGACGAGGACGTCTCTATTGCGTTAGAGCTTTTTTCATCTGTAGGAGAGGCCGTAGAGCTTCCAGAGGATCTGCAGAACGAGGCAACAGCGGTGAGCGGGTCCGGGCCCGCGTATTTCTTTTTGATGATAGAGTCGCTGATAAGAGCGGCTTCGGATGCGGGAATCGATGCGGAGGTTGCCAAGAAATTGGTCGTGCAGACGATGGCGGGCTCGCTCGCTCTTCTGCAAAGTACCGGCGCCGAACCGGGGGAGCTGCGCGAAGCGGTGACCTCGCCGGGCGGCACTACTGAGGCCGCGCTCAAGGTTTTTGAAGAATTCGGATTTGACACAATGATTCAAGGGGCCATAGGGGCAGCAATAAAAAGAGCTCAAGACTTAGCATAATCGGAGGAGTGTCCAAGTGCCGTTCAATATCTATCAAGTGGTCGATGTTGTCTTTCGCTTATTATATATATTTATACTTGTTCGAGTGGTATTGTCGTTTATCCCGATACCGGTAAACAATATCACCAGGCCTATATTGAACTTTATTTATGATATCACCGAGCCGATTTTGCGGCTCGTAAGGAATATAATCCCGCCGGTCATGATTGGAGGTGTCGGACTCGATTTAGCGCCCATAATAGCAATAATACTCCTGCAAATCGTTCAAACTATCGTAGTATCTGTATTAAGACTCGTCATTCCTTAATCAAAGGAGGATTCGCAGATGAAATTGACACCATTAGACATTCATCACAAGGAATTTCACAGAGCAATACGCGGCTACAATGAAGAAGAGGTTGACAAATTTTTAGATGATGTCGCAGAAGAGTTCGAAAGAGTGTTCAAGGAAAGTATCGAGCTAAAAGAGCAGTTAGAGAAGGCAAAACACGAACTGGATGGTTATCAGGGCATGGAGAAGACCCTCCAAAACACCCTGTTGACGGCGCAAAAATCAGCCGAGGACGTCACTGTTCACGCCAAGAAAGAGGCGGAACTAGTTCTGCGGGATTCAGAGCTAAAAGCCAAAGAGGTCATTCAAGAGGCCTACGATATGAAGCGCAAATATGAGGCTACTTTGAATCATTTAAAGCAAGCCGAGGAAGATTTCCGCAATAAATTTAAGTCCATGCTCGAATCCTATATGAGAATTGCCGACAGTACGGCTGCGCTGGCGGAAATCGGCACGGATATACCGGGTCTCAACGAGAAGACGCGGGCGTTTGAGGAAAGGCCAAGTTTCGTCGAGATCGAGAAACATAGCTTCGCTGAAGTGGAAAAACCTAGAATCAGCCTTGCTAAAATCGACGAAGAAAGCGAAGAAATCACAGCAGAAGAGAACTTAGACGATTTTTTACCGGGTAGTTTTATCGCTGAGACATTTGTGCCGGACGATTTCATGTCTACCTACGGTGACGCGAGAGATGCTTCAAAAAACGACATGCCGAAAAAGAAGAATGACGACGATTTCGAAGACTTTGGAAAACCGAGAGATTCTATGGCGTTCTAGGCTGATAATCGTATGTATCTAAGCACGCATGGTGACGGCATTATTCTCAACATATGGCTGCAACCGCGAGCATCAAGGACGAAAATCGTCGGTATATATGGAGATAACATTAAGATCTCGGTAAAGGCGCCCCCGCTGGAGGGGCGCGCTAACGACGAATGCATCGAGTTTTTATCGGCTCTACTGGGTTTTCCGAAGAAGCATTTTACGATAAAATCAGGGGAGCAAAGTCGTCATAAGAGAATCTATATTGAGGATGTGACTCCTGAGATAGTCGAGGCTGTTTTGGAGAAAGCGGTTACTTCTTAGCGAAAAACGCATGGAGTCCATTGGTGGCAACAAGTAATGAATATTACGATTGATAAAAATCTGAAATTGTTTGTAGGCAAGTATGTGGACTCGCTTGCTTCATGGGCCATCATTGTTTTCTATCATCAGAATCCGGGAGTAAGAGATAGAATAACCGATCTGGCAACACATTTAGGGCGGCGCGAAACCGACATAGAAATCGCGGTGATAGAGCTTGCGAAGAAAGGTTTGCTGCTCAAAGAGGATGAAGGCGAGGAGGCGGTCTATACATATGACCCCGAATCGATATTGCATCAGCAGGTAGAAGAGTTTGTAAACGCGCTCGATGTTAGAGACGTGCGTCTGTGGGTACTCTCGGAAGTACTGGAAAAATAGACATAATCGAATATAGGGTATACGGCGATGAAGAGGAGAGTAGTCAAGCTTCTTGTCAAGCGAGTCGGGGCTGGGAATATCCAGCGGTGTGAGCCCGGCCTGGCAGCTTTCGCGAAAATCACCTCTGAGCTATGAGCTGAAAAGCGTACCTTAGGTACAGCCTAGTAAGTGATTCGGAATTCCACCGTTAGCAGGAATAAAGAGCAGGTCGAAGGGGTCTAGAGCTTGTGCTGAGCTTTGATGAAAAGCAAGAATTACGAGCACGCATAGAAACGTGACCTGAACCAAGGTGGTACCGCGGGTCCTCCTCGTCCTTGTTGAGCGAGTGAGGGCTTTTTCTATAGACGAGGACGCTGACGAATGATGACTGACGATAATTTCGCAAGAGTTGGGTCGCTGGCAGTTGGGAACTATTACATAGAGGTGATAAGTCGTAATGGATGAGCAGGCGAAACAGGATTATAAGGCAACGTTGAATTTGCCGCAAACAGAATTTCCGATGAAGGCTAACTTACCTCAGCGGGAGCCCGAAATGCTCAAGTTCTGGGCCGATATCGATTTGTATAAGGCGATTCGCTCAGTTTCGAAAGGCAAGCCGAAATTCATACTCCACGATGGCCCACCATACGCCAACGGCGACATCCATGCCGGAACGGCAATGAACAAAATTCTCAAGGATATAATAGTCAAATATAAGACGATGGCGGGTTTTGACAGTCCTTATGTCCCAGGCTGGGATTGTCACGGGCAGCCAATCGAGCATAATGTCGAAAAACAACTCGGCGAGAAAGCGAAGACGATTTCACAGGTCGAGTTCCGCAAGCTCTGCCAGGATTATGCTATGAGGTACGTCGATATCCAGCGCGAACAATTCATGCGGCTCGGCGTGAGTGGCGACTGGTTCGACCCTTACCTCACGCTGAAACACGAATACGAAGCTACCAACGTAAAGACTTTTGGTGCGCTTTACAAGCGCGGCCTCGTCTACAAGCGCCGCAAGCCTATCCACTGGTGCGTCAAGGACCAGACGGCGCTTGCGGAGGCGGAGATAGAGTACAAAGACGAGGTCTCACCATCGATCTATGTGAAATTCCCCTTAAAGAGTGAGTTCGAGCCCGTCAAGACCTTTGACGAGCCGAAGTTTATCGTCATTTGGACAACAACACCCTGGACCCTTCCGGCTAATGTCGCGGTCGCTGTCCACCCGGAAGCCGACTACGTCGCGATAAGGACCGCCGGAGAAATCCTAATATTGGCAGAGGCGAGGCTCGAAGTAGTGGCGACGGAGATGGGGATCGCCGATTATGAGATAGTCGCTAGATTTAAAGGCGCTGACATGGAGTTTCTCAGGTGCGAGCACCCGCTCTTTTCCGAGAAGGAATCGGTTGTCGTCCTCGCCGATTATGTCGGCTTGGATACCGGCACAGGTGCGGTCCATACCGCGCCGGGTCACGGCCAGGAGGATTATCTGACCGGCCTGAAATACGATTTGCCGGCGCCGATGCCTGTCGACGCCGCAGGCCACTTTACCAAAGAAGCCGGTCAGTTTGCCGGTATGTATATCATAAAAGCCAACAAAGCCATTATCGAGTATTTAAAAGAGAAAAACCTGTTGCCGTATGACACCGAGATCGTCCACTCGTATCCTTGCTGCTGGCGGTGTAAGAACCCCGTCATTTTTCGCGCAACCGAGCAGTGGTTTATCTCGATGGACATCGACGACTTGAGAAAAGAGGCGCTCAAATCAATCGGCGACGTTCGCTGGATACCGGATTGGAGCATCCGCCGCATAAACAGTATGGTGGAGGGGCGCCCGGACTGGTGTATCTCAAGGCAGCGTTCCTGGGGCGTTCCGATACCGGTGTTTTACTGCGGCGATTGCCAGGAAGACGTAGTCACAGAGGAGACGATTAAGTCGGTCGTCGAGCTGTTTATGAAAGATGGAGCCGACGCGTGGTTCGACAAGAGCGCTGAAGAGATTCTGCCGCAAGGTTATACCTGCCCGAAGTGCTCGGGGAAAAAATTCGTCAAAGAGACCGATATTCTCGATGTTTGGTTCGAGTCGGGCGTCAGCCATGAGGGCGTTTTGAAAACCCGTGAAGAGCTCAAATGGCCCGCAGACTTATATGTGGAGGGAAGCGACCAGCACAGAGGCTGGTTCCAGTCGTCGTTGATGACCTCGGTCGGTGTCTACCATCGAGCACCCTACGAGGCGGTCTTGACGCACGGCTTTGTGGTCGACAAAGACGGTAGAAAAATGTCGAAGTCTTTGGGAAACGTCGTCAATCCGCTCGATGTTATAGAGAAATCGGGTGCGGATATTCTTCGGTTGTGGGTGGCTTCGAGCGACTATATGGTCGACGTTGCCATTTCACCGGATATCTTGAAGCATGTCGGCGACGCGTACCGCAGGATAAGAAATACGTTCAGGTTCATGATTGGAAATCTCTTTGATTATAATCCGGAGACGGACGCCATCGCATATGACGAGCTCCTAGAGCTGGACAAATGGGCTCTTCACCAGATGACACAGCTATTAAAAACGGTGACTGCTTCTTACGAGAGTTATCGGTTTCACGGCATGTATCATGCCGTATATAATTTTTTCACGAATGAGCTAAGCTCGCTCTACCTCGATATTCTTAAAGACAGGCTGTATGCGTCGGCGGCGGGCTCCGGAGAGCGCCGCGCGGCACAGACGGTCCTCTTCGAGATGTTGCAGGTATATACGGGAATGCTCGCTCCGGTTCTCGCCTTTACCTGCGAAGAGGCTTGGTCTTACTTGCCGGAGGCGGTTCGCAAGACCAGAAGTGTTCACTTAAGCGAATGGCCTGTGCTCAACGAGGACTATTTAGACGCTGAGCTCGCAGGTCGTTGGGACAAGATACTTAAGATTCGCGGCGAGGCGTCCAAGGCCCTCGAGGAAGCACGCAACGCAAAGCTAATCGGGAACTCTCTCGAGGCCAGAGTGGAGCTTTATGTAGACGGCGCGACCAAAGAACTCTTGGAGCGGTACGAGTCTCAACTCGCGCAGATGTTCATAGTGTCGAGCATAGATGTCCATAGTCTTGAAGCGGCACCGGCGGATGCCTTCAAGAGCGACGTAATCGAGGCTTTAGCTATCAAAGTTCTTCCGGCAAGGGGCTCGAAATGTGAGCGTTGCTGGCGTTACGAGGATACGGTCGGGGACAGCTCCCAGCATAAAGGGCTTTGTGCGCGATGCGCGGGGGTTCTAACAGGCGCGTAACCGGTCTTGATACTTCTTAAGCGGCAAAGGGTAAAACTTACGTGAAAGCAACCATTTAGAGTCACTGAGGAGTATGATTAAGGGAGGAATTCCCGTGGAAGAGCTAGAGTTGGCAAGGTTCAAGAAATGGCTCCTGAAGGAAAAAGACCGGCTGGTCGACGAAATCGCGTATGTGGAAAGTACCATGGGGCAGACGCAAAGCGATTGGAGCGGTGAGAACGACTTCGAAAGCCACATGGCCGATTTGGCGACATCCACATTTGCCAGGGAAAGCGATTTATCGCTCTCCATTAACTCACGAGATATGCTTTCCAGGGTCGAGGGGGCTTTATCGCGGATCGAAGACGGTTCCTTCGGGATTTGCTCGGTTTGCGGACGGCCTATCGAGAGGGAGAGACTCGAGGCCTTGCCATACGCGGATTTATGCATGGAAGACAAGATAAAAGAAGAGAAGAGCTGACATAGAGCGTTTTCGAATAATATTCATGCTTGTTGGAGTAGTGGCTTGTTTTATATAGTCGCAACGTTAATTGCTGTAATTGATCAAATCACAAAAGCTATCGTTCGTAGTGTCATGCCAATCGGCGAATCGCTACCCCTGATTCCCGGTGTTCTTTATTTGACGCATATCGCAAATTCCGGTGCGGCGTTCGGAATTCTCCAAAACAACCGTGTGATATTTTTTATCGCCGCCGCTGTGGTAATCTCCTTAATCTTTTATTTCCAGCGAAGTCTTGGTAGGAATAATCGAGCTATCAATTTCTGTCTCGGGCTGGTCATGGGTGGTGCTATTGGAAATCTTATCGACAGGGTAACCATCGGCGCGGTCACCGATTTCATCGATTTTCGTTTTTGGCCGGTTTTTAACGTGGCGGATTCCGCAATTGTCATCGGTGCCGTTTTTCTTGGCATAATCGTCTTGGGTCTCGCTAAAGAAGAGCGAGTCGAGACCGGCCAACCCTAGCTTAGAGCGCGCAACCGTAGTAGGATATTAATTAAGATTATATGCGGTTCAGAAACCGGCGCGATTTTGCGGGTAAAGCCTGCGCAGCCGAGGCTGGCCGTCAAAGGATGATTAGTCAATTGTTACCGGTACTCTTTCAGGTAGGCCCGATTACGGTCTACACCTATGGCGTCGCAATCGCGCTCGCTTTCTTGATAAGTCTCTTCATCATCATGCACGAATCTAAACGCAAAGGTTTCAATCCCGATTTCGCCTATGACCTCGTTCTATTTGCGATGGTCGGCGGAATTGCCGGTGCCAGGTTGGTCTATGTCATCGACCACTGGCATGATTTTGCGGCAAACCCGGCTCAAATATTTGCCATTTGGCAAGGAGGCCTCGTCTTTTACGGCGGACTTATCGGGGGAACCTTAGCCGTTCTCGGCCTGGTCAAGATGAAGAAGATGCTTGTCGGGAAAGTCGCCGACATCGTCGCTCCGTGTCTCGCTATCGGTTCGGCGGTCGGGCGCCTGGGATGTTTTTCGAATGGCTGCTGCTATGGGCAGGCGACAAACGTTCCGTGGGCGATTTCCTTCAATAACCCGTTATCGGCAGCGCAACCGCTTGGCGTACCGCTTCACCCGACACAGCTCTATGAAGCCGCTTACAACATTTTAATTCTGGGGGTCTTGTGGTTCAGTCGCAAAAAAGTAAAGAGCGACGGGTTGCTGTTTTGGCTCTATATAGCGCTTTACGGACTCTTCCGTTTCATCGTCGAGTTTTTCAGGGCTAACCCCGATGTCATCCTCGGCCTAAGCGCCTCACAATTATTCAGCGCGTTCATGCTGGTCGCCGGTCTTACGGTGATATTCACCTACTATCTCAGACCTGCGAATGTCGTGGCCGGGAGGGAAGGCTAAAGCAATGTTTATCGAAGAGAGCGGAACTATTGAATTCTCCATGGTAGTCGGAAGTGAAGACGCCGGTGTGAGAATCGACGCTTATCTCACAAAACACAAAGATATTCCCTCGCGGAGTTTTGCCCAGAATCTTATCGAAAATGACCAGGTGCATGTCGATGGTGAAGGGGTGGGCAAGGACTATCGGTTAAGGGCGACACAAACCGTTGACGTGGAGATTCCGCCCCCTACACCATCCGAGGTCATACCCGAATCGATACCTTTAACTATAAAATATGAAGACGGGGATTTGATAATCCTGTCGAAATCGGCCGGGATGGTCGTACACCCGGCACATGGTCATGCCGGCGGTACGCTGGTAAATGCGCTGCTCGCGCACGCCACAGGCTTGTCGGGCATAGGAGGAGTGGTAAGGCCGGGAATCGTACACCGCCTAGACAAGGACACCTCCGGCCTCATGATAGTCGCCAAGAATGATATGTCTCACCAAGCGTTAAGCGGCGAACTCAAAAATCGTAAAATTAAACGCACCTATCTCGCCTTAGTGCACGGCGCCTTCAAGGAGATTGAGGGCACGGTCGACGCGCCGATAGGACGGAGCCCGAAATTTAGGCAAAAGATGTCCGTAACCGGTGTGGCGAGCCGGGATGCCGTAAGTCACTATAAGGTATTGGAGTCTTTTGGCAATGACTACAGCCTTGTCGAAGTAAAACTTGAGACCGGTCGCACGCATCAAATCCGCGTCCATATGAAGCACATTAACCACCCGGTAGTCGGCGACCCCGTCTACGGGTCGGGTCGCGCGAAGCGGGATTTGGGGCTTACAAGGCAGTTTCTCCATGCGTACCAGCTCGAACTCACACACCCTAGGACGAAGGAACCTCTAAACTTCGAGGATTCCATCCCACCCGAACTGCAACTCATCCTAAACAAACTGCGCCGCATGTATTTCAGGCAGACCACGCGCTAGCATAACCGCGCCTGTTTCTTCCGTCTTATGATTAGCCAAAAATCAGATTGTCAACGCGCCCGCCGCAATCGTAAAAAAATATTGACGACCTCGAAATAAATTTCTATTCTATATATTGTTGGTTTGCTTAGTAAGCTTGCGCTAACTATTAGAGCAGCTGTTTTCAGCCTTTTCGAAAATTGGAGCAGGCTTTTGTAAATCGAACTCTTGCGCGGTCATAAATAATTATTGAGTATTGGGCATTTTAGCGTTATTATAATCTGGTTGACTTTTAATAGTTAAAACGATTTATCGTAACTTATGGGGAGGTCTGTTGGAAAAACCGGCTCTGTTTAAAATCCTATCCAGTCTCTGGATCGGTATAAAGCGAACAGTGTGGACCAGCCAGACCGTGTAATAGAGAGGCTTTCGCGGAAAGCCGTAATCTCGTTTAATCAATGGAAGTTTTCGATGTTGCGAGGAGATGAGATGACAGCGGAGCATACCGGCATGGCTGGTGTTGTCGTTTCCGGAAATAAAAATGAAGTGCGAAGCGACACTTATTCCAATCCGAAATGGGGTGGTCTAAGCGGTCGCTTGTATTATAAAGCGCGGAATGGCTGTGACGCGGTCGGAGACGCGCATTATGCAGCCGCATGTAGACTGCGCATCGGATTGGCACTCAGTTTGAGCACGAGTTAGCAGTCCAATAAGGATTTCTGGATATTTAGAAACTTTAGTTGGGTTGAAATAGACCAAGAGAGGATTGAGAGATGAACAAAGGTAACCATTTGATTGTGGACATCCACAACCAGGCGTTTGACGTGCTGGTTGACGACAAGAAGCTTTTGGAGACAATCGTTAACGCGGCGAATGAGGTCGGCGCAAATATTATTAATCAGTCGAGGTATCATTTTGGCCATAATTCCTCACCCGGCTGCACTGCATTTGTGATGCTCGACGAGAGCCATGTTTCGGTCCACACTTACGCCGACGACGGCAAAATGGCCCTTGACGTGTTTACTTGCGGAGCTACGAGCTGTGAGAGGATTCTCCGGTCGATTTGCAGGCAGCTCAATATAAAAGAAGAGGACGTCGTGGCGAGGCACGTTCCACGCTTCTAATAAGTACAACCCGAGACAAGGGGACTTTATGTTACTCGAATAATCTCTCCGCCTTTGTGAGGCGGGGAGACTTTTTTATTAATGCACTAATCTTTGATATTGGGTACAATAATCACGGGGAAAAAGTCTACAAAGGGGACTCAAAATTCATGGCGTCGCACGACCGGACGGAGCAGCTCGAGCGCGACCTCCACATCAGTGAGGAGACCGTAAGGGCGCTCTACGACCGCATGAAGGAGCTTGAGCGAATTGCCAGGGCCGCGGATAAATACAGGCGGCTACTGTGCGGAGGTTCCCGCAATTCCGAAATCGAGGAATACAGGAAAACCGTCCGCGAATTGGACCAAGCCCTAAGAAGCTTAAATAGCAGCGGTCTTCTGACCAAAGTATAACTAGCGCATGTTGATTCAAACCGACCGTATATTCGCGTACCCGTAAATTACCCTACTCACATTCTAGGATACACCCGAAGACAACCTTTCCATGCGCAATCACGGATAATGGATGTGCTGGATTGAACTTATTCTCAGGCGCGCATGGCTTTAGGGATATAAGGTCTTGCGCATAAAGGTATAATGGGTTTAAGGTTTGGTGGCTAAGCGGATAAAATGGCGGCGCGGAGGTGTGGATGTATACGTTGGTACCCTTTAATTTCTTGGGAATTTCTGAGCATAGCTCCTTCGAGGAGTCCAAGGTTGTCGTCCTGCCGTTTCCATATGATTCGACGACGTCTTTTCGGGGCGGCACGCGTGAGGCGCCGCTGGCGATAATCAATGCATCTCGCCAAGTAGAACTCTACGACGACGAGCTTGAGACCGAGATTTGCGACAAAATCGGAATCCATACCTTCGGTGAGATTATGCCGAACATGGCGGGTCCTAAGTATCAGACCGAGGTAGTCAAGAGTGTATTCCTCGACGTGCTTGGCGCCGGCAAATTTCCGGTGATGGTCGGTGGTGAGCACTCGCTTTCGCTTGGAGCGATACAAGCCGTCAAAGATTATCACCCGGATGTCAGTGTGCTCCAGCTCGACGCCCACGCCGATTTGCGTGAGGAATATGAGGGGACGCATTATTCGCATGCCTGTGTTATGAAGCGCATCTACGACGAGGGGATAAAAATCGCCCAGGTCGGGGTGAGA
>MELI01000070.1:12329-16616 GCA_001767575.1 Candidatus Aquicultor primus
CGAGACAGCACCGTCTCGGTTATTATTCCATCGAGGACATCGTCAGTGCGTTAAGCGATACGGTATATATAACCATCGATATGGATGTCTTCGACCCGTCCGAGGTCCCGTCGGTCGGCACGCCCGAGCCCGGCGGCTTGCGCTGGTATGAGGTCTTAGACATACTCCGTGAAGTAACTCTTCATAAAAAGGTCATCGGCTTCGATGTCGTCGAGCTATGCCCAATGCCCGGCAACCCGGCCCCAGATTTCCTGGCAGCAAAACTCATCTATAAGCTTATCGGGTATTGCTTTCGGGGCGTGCTGTAGAAGATATTGATAGTATAAGGCTAAAGGTGACGTCAATAGATTGGTTGCCAACTTACTCCTCAGCCAACTCGTCCTTCTTGTATAACACGTAGCTGATTTCTTCGACCTCTTTGGCGGTGCCGATTAGCTTTCGCAGCTCGTCCTGGGAGGCGGGGTCGTCGACGAGCTCTTTTAGGAGGCGGCTGTTGACGTCGATGATGTTGTCCCATAGACCGCGCGGCTCTAGAAGCGCGCGTAGCTTATCGACATTATAGTGGACGGTGCGCTGCGCCCGCCTGCCGAGGCTGCCACGCGCACCCTTTATCGATGTCACGCTATTTGCTTCGCAGTAATCATGGATGACCTGCTGCAGCTCGGCGAGTCTCGCGCGGCCGGTGTTGATATGCTCGACCAGCTCGAAATAATCGTCGACTACCTTTTCGATCTCCATCGCGCTCTTCTTCAGCTCTTCCATCGCGTTCAAGTTTTTCAGTGCCGGTGGCGCAGGTGTTTTAGCGGTAGCAGTCGCAGCAGTTTTGTTCGCCGAAATCTTACCGTTCTTGGCCGCTTTTGCCAGTATGACGGGGTCATTAACATGCAGCGGGCAAAGCTCGATAAAATCGCACCAAGGGCAGAGCGGGTTTCTAAATGGCGTGAATTTCTCGTCGCTGATGTTTTTAGCCACCGCGTGTATCGTGGCCTGAGCTTTTGCAATATCCGTCTTCGTCTTTCTCGTGCTGACCTTCTCGTTCGGCACTAAAAAGTAGAATGTAAGTTTCTTGGGGGCCACCCCGTAGAGCTTCTCGGCCGCCATGTGATAGATGGGGAGCTGCAGGTCGGAATTTATCTTCGTCTTCGGCGGCAGCTTGGCGTTTGTCTTGTAGTCGATTATCTCGATGTCGCCGTTTTCCTGGCGGTCGACGCGGTCGATGACGCCGCTAAGCGTGACGCCGTCAAAATCGAGATAAAATCTCTTTTCGATCGCGAGGGGAACCGCAAAAGAGGGAAGGTTATCGCTGTAAAATTGCGAGAGAATCGTCCGGCCTTTCGTTTTATACTCCTGCTCCAAGACCTCACTCTCGTATCCCTCTGCGAGCCATACCCGGTCGAGCTCGCCGAGCAATTCTTCGAGGCTATAGGGCTCGGGCTTATCTACACGGTAAAAAAACTCGAGCGCCGAATGGATACTGTTGCCGAAACTCAAGTAGTGCGAGGGTTTGGTCGGTAGCCTATCGACGTATAAATACTTATAGGAGAGCGGGCATTTCTGATATGTTGAAATGGCTGAATAACTTAGTTTCACGTCTGCTCCCGCGCTGCTGTTATTGGTGGATGTACCTGATTAAGTGTACCGAAGGGTATGGAGAGGGTCAAGGATGCCGGACTGCGGGCAAACCGGTGTCGCTTTCAGCTAGTGCGTGCATCCCCAGGCCGGCAGCGCGGATATGGAGACAAGGGTCGATTAACCTGATACCCTGAGATTATCATGGAAAAACATATTTTAAAGACCATAATCCTGACCTTGATTATCTGTGTGCTATCGGCCGGGGTAGCGGTCGCCGTCGAATCCGAGCCCGATTGGAAGACGTATGAGACCGAGCACTTCACAATCCATGCCTCGAGCAGGGCGAACATCGACGAAATCGGCCGTCTTGCTGAAGCTATCTACGATGGTATGTCGGTCCGGTACAAAGATTCTAACCCGGAAAAAATCAAACTCTATATATACACTAACCGCTCGGCGTTTCTAAAAGAGAGCCCATCGCCCGATGCGGCGGGGTACGCCTCGCCGAGCCTCGACCTGATCGCGATTCTCCAGGGGGCGGGGAACTCGACTATAACTCTAACCCATGAGATCAACCACATCATCTTTTTGAGGAATGTTTCAAGGATAGACACGGTGCCGCAATGGTTTATCGAAGGGCTGGCTCTCTACGAGTCTCAACCCGGAGCTGAAGCTGCGGAACTCGAGAAGTATGCACTCGCCCGCGATATCCCCGACTTCATAGAACAGGGGACAGGCATAAACGACGGCCCGGCGACCAGGCGCGAGTACGCCGACGGCTATCTAAAAGTAAATTTCATCGTCTACAAATTCGGCAGGGACAAGCTCTACGAAGCGATAGGCAGGCTCCAGACGGGCTCGGGATTTAACGAGGCGCTAGTCGAATCGCTCGGTGTGAGCGAGGGTGAGCTCAACGCCGCCTGGACCGATTATGCCCGCGGGCAACGCGTCAATATCTGGCTGATGCAGCTCCGCGATATCGGATGGTATGTTATGACAGCGCTTCTCGTAATAGTCATGTTCGTCTTCCCGATACAGCGCTACCGCCGCCTGCGCGCCATGGACGATGTTGAGGAGGATGAAGATTACGTTGCGGAAGACCTTGGTAAAAACAGACCCGGGGAGGAGTGGTGATGCGGTTACCCGTAACACAGGCGTTACTTTTTATCTATTTTGTTTGCGCTGCAGCGATAGGATACAAACTTAAATTCAGATCCTTTCGGATACTCTCCGGCATCACTTTGGCGGTGTTTGCGGCAAGCACTTATCACTATCTCAACAGCACCCCTGAAATAGCATCGCAAGACATCTTGATATTCAAGTCGCTTACAACTATCACATTCCTATATACATTCGTTGTGTTTCCGGTGTTTAATGTTGCCGAAGCGATTAGGCTTAGAGAAAAGCGTGTACTCTTCCTGGCGATGTTCTCGGGCTCTATGCCGGTTCTATTTATTCTGATGCTGTCGATCTCTGGAATGTAACGCGCACACGGTGCCCGCAAAGATTTTCCATATCTATAAAAACCGGTTGCGCAGAGTCGAGCTTTTTGCTATCATGATTAAGGCCTTTAAATCTAGTCCTGTGAGGCTGGCAAGGATGGTAATAGAATACAAGTCTGTTTCGGTTTACCAAACCCGAGTTTGCCTACCTTCCTGCAGCCACGCAGTGAGGGTATTTTTATGTCAGGACTTATGTCGAAACGGGAGCGATAGATGACATTTAAGGCAAAAGCATTGGTAATGGATAGCGACGGTATGTGTCGTGCCATCACCCGAATAGCCCATGAGATTTTAGAGAATAACCGCGGCGCGGAGAACCTGGCATTGGTGGGAATCCGCAATCGTGGTATTTTTTTTGCCCGCAGGCTCGCGGACATGATCAAAGAGATTGAAAACGTAGAGCTGCCGGTAGGAGAACTCGACGTCACCTTCTACCGTGACGACGTCGCGGTCTATTCGAGCCCGGAGACTTACAAGACCGAAATTCCATTTGACGTAAACGGCATGACCATCGTCCTCGTCGACGATGTGCTCTTTACCGGGCGAACAACGCGCGCCTCGATGGACGCGCTGATGGATTATGGACGGCCCGCATCGATACAGCTCGCGGTGATGATAGACCGTGGACATCGCGAGTTGCCGATACGCGCCGATTATGTGGGAAAGAATCTGCCGACCGCCCTCAAGGAGAGGGTGCACGTCAATGTGGTCGAAGTCGATGACGTTGACTCGGTAATCATCGGAGAAGAAGAACATGAGTAGGGCAGGAGCGAGGTATGGAGCTGGCACCTAGATACGAAGAGAGCGAAGCGCGCTACGAAGACCGGGAGAAAAAGAAGCGGGGCTTAGGCCAGAAGGACTTGGTCAGCATCGACCAGTTGTCGAGCGACGACATCATCCTCATCCTCGACATGGCCGAGTCGTTTAAGAAGATTTCGGAGAGGCCTATCAAAAAGGTTCCCACGCTCAGGGGCCGCACGGTAATCACGCTCTTTCTCGAGCCCAGCACCCGCACGCGGACATCGTTCGAGCTGGCCGCCAAGCGCCTCAGCGCGGATACGGTCAACATCTCGAAGAGCACGAGCGCGGTGGTAAAGGGCGAAAGCATCAAAGATACGGCACTGACGCTAGAAGCGATGGCGGCGGACATTGTCATCATCAGGCATGCGGCGTCGGGCTCGGCGGCCCTGTTGGCGAAATATATGGGATGCAG
>MELI01000070.1:16678-16845 GCA_001767575.1 Candidatus Aquicultor primus
CTATTTACGAGAAAAAGGGAAGGATAGACGGGCAGAGTGTTGTGATAGTGGGAGACATTATGCACAGCAGGGTTGCAGGCTCTCTGATAAGGGGGCTTAAAAAAATGGGCGCAAATGTAAAAGTCTGCGGCCCTTCTACATTGATACCATACGGCCTGGATAAGGTT
>MELI01000071.1:0-7075 GCA_001767575.1 Candidatus Aquicultor primus
TTTAGTCACCTCATGCTTGGCAAAGTCTATGGCGATTTCGCCTAGCCGCAACTTTTCCGCGCTGGCAACCTCGCCAACCGCGCGCCGCAATACCGCTCTCACCCTTGCTAACACCTCGCGCGGACTAAAGGGTTTTGTGATATAGTCGTCCGCGCCTACCTCTAAACATAAAATCTTATCGGTCTCTTCATCGCGCGCGGTGAGCATGATTATCGGAACCGATGAGGTCACGCGCAACAATTTGCAGACCTCAAACCCATTGACCTCAGGGAGCATCAAGTCCAGCAAGATAAGGTCGGGCTCGTCTCGTCGCGCAATATCGAGTGCCGCCTGGCCATCATAGGCCCTCAAGACCTCGTAATCTTCGCGCTCCAAATAGGCCGCTAAAACCTCGACTATCTCCTTTTCATCGTCGACGACGAGTATTGTATTCTTGCCCACCAACAAATCAACGCCTTACATTAATCCCTGGCCCAAAACCAAGGAAAACCGATTCGTACCATTCGTCCCCAATATATACTATTTCGGAACTTACCGAAACATCTTGATACAGGCCACCGCATCGGCCGGCAGGAACACGTTAAAATACAACAATCGGCATCACTATGAGCATATTGCCTTGAAGCGCTCACCGTGAAGCCGATTGCTGCTACCACTCGCCGACTCATTCGGTCAGCATATTTATTGTCAACCTAGAGATTGGTCGGTGTGACAGCCGAAGCGCCACCAAATCCAGCACCCGGGCCGTTGCCACCCCTAATGCCGGCACCGCCACCACCGGGGCCACCCATACCGCAGCCGCCACCACCGGCGCCGCCACAGCCGCCTCTACCGGCGCCGGGGCCAACCGCAGGGTCTTCTACGCGTTCCTGCACTCTTGACTTCATTCTCTCCAACATTTGGTTCTTTTGCTCTACGCTTAAGTAACCTGCTTCAACTTTCTCATCGAGGAATTGCTCGCGCGAATCCACGATCGTGTCTACTACTTTGTCCTTTTCCACACCCTGCTCCTTGGCGATATCCGCCAAGCTCTGCCCGGCATTGCGCTTCTCGACAATCTCCTCGGACTTGAGCCCCAGAAGTTTTGCCAACTCATCCGCCGCGCCGCCTAAGAATCCACGGCAACCGTTTACAATCGCCGAAGTAGCAGTCCCTGTGTCGCTATCCTCCGCAGCGAAGGATATACCCGCGACCGTTACAAGTGATATTGAAACCACGAGTAACCCAACTAAAAGCTTTCTTGAAAATCTCATCTCAACACCTCCTCTCGAATAATCCTTGCAACACCTAATATACCGTCCGGATGTGAAGAGCATGTGAAGACGGGGTGTAGATGTTGCGAATTTCTTGCCGGTGTCGACATATCATCGTGAGCCGGCTGCTCATATGTACGCGGCACCGAAGATTTTTTAGGCGTATCACCGAAGTTGCCGATAGAAATACACAGAAACACAGCATCGCCGGCCAGAAACATGACGTCAGTATTGGATTTTGAAGGACGTGCATATGACCGTACGTAAGAAACTCTTCATAACCGTATTTATTCTATCAGCCTTGGCGGCTGTCATTGGTGTAACGGGTTTGCTAAACCTCAAGAAATTCAATGAAAACGTCGGCGAACTCGCCTTCGCCGTATACCGAGTAGACTCAGTGCAAAACCAAAGAGTCGAATTCCAAAGCCTTAACAGCGCGCTCCATAATTATCTGAAAGTTCGCGATAACGCCACCGCTCAAAAACTGTCCGACAAAATCGTGGCGTTGCGCGAAGATGTGGCCTGCCTGAAGAATACTTCGAAGTGCCCTAAGTGCACTTCAGCACTGAAAATTACGATCGCCGATCTTGGCGGACTCAAATCAATAGTCGCCACTCTCATCACCGCAGTCGAAAACGACGATGCGAAAACAGAGCGTGAGCAGCTTAGCAAGATAAGCGCACAAATCAACGAGACGTCTACGAGTCTTGCGATGTCGGCAAAGATGACCAGCGAGCTGGCCAACACAATTTTCGAAGAGAGTAAAACCTCTTACCGTCTATATATTCTATATACAATCATCGCCAGCATGCTCGTCATGGTTGTCGGCCTGATGCTCGGCTATTTCATGACCAGAGGCATTACCTCGTCGACCAGAGAGCTATGCGATGCGGCTATGGATTTCACAAAAGGAAACCGAGGCAGACGAGTGAGAACCCGGCTCACAGGGGAATTCTCGACTCTCGCAGACTCCTTTAATAGAATGGCCGGCGAAATCCAAGACTCCGAAGCGAGGCTACGCGAATGGGGCGAGAATCTGGAGCAGCAAGTAGATGAGCGGACCGACGAGCTTCGCCATGCCAACAAAGAGATTACCCAGAGAATAGAAGAGACAGGAGCCTATCTGGAAATAGCTCGAATATTCGCGGGAACTCTCGACCTTGAAAAAACCTTAAACCGTACAGCTCAGACACTTTCCAAGCTTTTGAAATCCGACTATGCTTCGATATCTCTGATAGACGAAGTCAGCCTCGTGCGCTGCTGGGAAATGGAGCAGTGCACCGAAGAACGGTGCCCGGCCTATAAGTCGGAGAACCTCGAGTGCTGGACGGTGAGCGGAACACACTGCCGCAAAGAGATTCAGGGGACTTTCAAAGATAAGATTAACGAGTGTGTAGAGTGCCGCGTCTTCAGGAATATAAGCGTCAAAATAGCCGCACTCAGCGGGGTCCGGGAGATAAGCCTCCTTGGCTCCAATGTGCAGAGCAGCAATACGGCTTGCGGAAGGGCGATGCTTTCCCTTAAGTCCATCGTTTCAGGTGTCGGTCAAGACGACCACTCTGAAATCGACCTGCGAAAAATCGCAAACGACTGCCTTACTCAAATCAGCATTCCGCTCGTTACGAAACAGAGGGTCCTCGGAACAATGGCCTTTGGCTTCAAATCCAAACAAGCTTTCGACGAACACGCTCTAAGCCTGACGACCAGTCTCTCAGATCAGCTCGCCCTCGGCATCGAAAACGCGGTCATGTACAAGAAAAGCATACAGGCGGCCAACGAGGCACGAATGCTTTATAGGGCCGGAGAAGCAATGGGCGCGACCATCGACAAGAGCGATATTTCTGGCCTGTTAATCGAGTACGTCTTAGATGCGCTTCAGTCTGACGGTGGCGTCGTGCTCCTGTTCGACGACGAAAAACAACGACTAGAAGTCGCCGCACGAAAGAACTTCAGTAAGATCATGCTCCAAGCGTTTGGAAAAACGCCGAGTAGCGGAATTGTTGGAGCGGTACTCAACGAAAGCAAACCCCTCCTTATCGATAAACGTATTTCATGCTCGCGATTGCACGCCGAGCTTGAAAACATCCCTTTTTGTTCAGCGATGTACGCGCCCCTACAGTATCACGGCACGGTCTTTGGCGTAGTTGGTACGCTCTCCTTAGCGGAGAAGAACTTTACCTACAGCGACCTCCGGCTTTTCACCACGCTCTGCAATCTCGCAGGCGCGGCGATGCACAACGCCCAGCTCTTCGACAAGCTCGGTGGCTTTTATATCGATTCCGTCAAAGCTTTAGTCGAGGCAATTGAAGCGAAAGACAGCTACACCAGAGGCCATTCAGAAAATGTCGCGCATTTGGCTGTAGCTATCGCACAGAAGCTTGGACTCGATGCAAATGACATCGAAGAACTGCAAACCTCGGCGCTCCTACACGATATCGGTAAAATAGGCATACGCGACCAGGTTCTCAACAAACCGGGTAAACTCGACAAAGCCGAGTTTGAGCACGTCCGGGAACACCCGCGCATTGCATTCCAGATAATCGGCCGCATACCGGCGTTCAAGAATATCGCCGAGATAATCCTGCACCACCACGAGCGTTATGACGGCAACGGCTATGTGCTAGGGCTTGCAGGCGAAGATATCCCGTTCGGGTCACGAGTCCTGGCGGTCGCCGACACTTTCGATTCCATCACATCGAGCCGACCTTACCGTACTGCGGAATCTATAGAATTTGCCAGAGCTGAGTTGCTTAAGAATTCCGGTACTCAATTCGACCCTGCTATCGTCGAGATCTTCGTAGAAATACTCGATAGCGGATACATTGAGCCGCAAAGCGAAGAATCGGATGTTTGCCCATCCAGAACTACTAATGGTTTGGATTAACGTATGCTTAAGTATATGAGACATTTTTCCAAAACGATGCGCGCACGGCTAAGAACTCCAGCGAAACAGCCGATACCAAGAATAATACTATATGTATACTGGTATAGGTATTTTGTCGTTGGTCACAAGGAGTGGAGTATTTAGTGTCTGTATTTATAATCGCGAGCAGTATAATTATAATGTTCTGCGCACTCAACCGCTATAGAAAATGCATGTCCCTCATCGAAGAAGTCCACTACAGCAAGAACTGGAAACTGCTCCTAGCGCTGATATGGTTTTTCATCGTTGCATATGCTGTGTATGGCTACTCGCTTATCGCAGGCTACCAAATCTCAAACCAGCGATCCATGATCACGGCTATCTTGTTCTTAGGCTCGGTCTTCGTGTTCTTCATAACAAGTCTGAATCATAAAATCTTCTCCCAGGTAGCCAAACTTAACAAAGAAATCAGACGCCACGTTGACCATCTCGAGGAGGAGGTCAAGCTTAGAACCGAGGAACTGGAGATGTTGTCGATTACCGACAACCTCACCGGTCTTTACAATCAACGATATTTCTATAAAAAACTCGAAGAAGAATCTTACCGCGCAAACCGACAAAACGGACAGGTTTTTCTACTCCTTTTCGACGTAGACAAATTCAAAGACTACAACGACGCGTACGGCCACCTTGCGGGCGACAAAGCGCTGCAAATCGTCGGCAAGACCATTAGGGAAAGCATCCGCACCCATATCGACACCGGCTGCCGGTACGGGGGCGACGAATTTACGATTATCCTCCCCGACCTCAAGAGAGAGCAGGCTCTGGCGGTAGCCCGGCGAATCCTTAACAAGCTAAATGAATACGACATCCAGGTGAGCATAGGTCTTATACCGTGCCGCGGGTGTGACAGCAAAAACCCGAAACGTTTTCTAAAGCTCGCAGACCAGGCAATGTACGCCGCAAAACATGAAGGCGGTAACCGCATAAAACTATACATGCCGGCCGTAGAGCAATCCTCCAGTGAAACCCCGGAAGACATTAATGATGCCGCCAAATGGTCCTGCATCTAAGGCACCCCTGCTGAGAACAATGCTTGATCCCTACTGAAACGATACATTCTTGTCACCCTTATCGCCCACCCTCCTTCCATATCTGGATGGAACAGCTCTCAACTGTTATAATCTTCAATAGTGCCCCTCAGCCAATTCGCTTACACCCGGCAAGGAGGTCGCTGTGTTAAAAAGGATTACCGTATTAGTATTAGCCTCTTTTATAACACTTTCGCTAACCGCCTGCGGCACCAAAGAACAACCCGTGAAAAGCAGCAATCTTTCAGCTTCTTTCGGTCTGTTCAAATCGGAACAATTCACACCAACGGATGTTTGCGTCACATGCCATGTGGAGCTTCATAGCCAATGGAGCGGCTCGATGCACAACAACGCTTTTAGAGACCCCGTCTTCCAGAAGGTCTATCAGTTTGCAGTCGAAGACACCGATGGGGACCGTGTCGTAGAGGATTTCTGCATTGTTTGCCATAGTCCGGTAGGCTTTATGTCGGGCGAGATACCTCCCCCGGACGGGTCGAAATTGAGCGAAATAGCAAAGAATGGTGTCCAGTGCGACCTCTGCCACACAGTTTCAGCCTCTACCGGCATCGGCAACTTCGCGCTAAAAGCCTCACCCGGAAACACCAAGAGAGCGCAGTTTAAAGACGCGGTCTCACCTTATCATGAAACCGAGTTTTCAGGACTTCATACGACGGCTGAATTCTGCGGCATGTGTCACAACGTTAACCACCCGGTAAACAACCTGTCGCTCGAAAAAACCTACACTGAGTGGAAAGAAGGGCCCTACGCAAAAGAAGGCATCCAATGCCAGGATTGCCACATGACGCCCGGCCCCGGCGTGACCAAGCCAAATCCCGGCAAAGCGGCGATTATGGGTCCGGACCGCCCGCATATCTACACCCATTCAATCGTCGGAGGTAACGTGGCCGTGCCGACGTTGCTGGGTTCAGCTGAACACGCACGCCTCGCCGAAGAAAGGCTTAAGTCGGCGGCTACAGTAGAGATACTCCCGCTTACCAAGTTCAAACCGGGGACTGAAAACACACTTCAAGTAAAGGTCACTAATAAGGGTGCCGGCCACTATCTGCCGACCGGGCTGACTGAGACGCGTCAAATGTGGCTACAAATCAAGGTAACAGACGGCACCGGCAAGACTCACTTCTCTTCAGGCGGACTGAACAAAGACGGCTCGATTGAAAAGAATTCGATTGTGTACAATACCGTTGCGGCCGATGAGACCGGCAAGGCCACGCATAAAGTCTGGCGCGCGGAAAAAATTCTCTCCGATTACCGGATACCTCCACGTCAGTCAGTTACCGAAAAATACCAAGCAAGCATCCCAAATGGTGCCAAGGGGCCGTTTACCGTAAGCGCGATGCTTAGATATAGATCTGCGCCTCAAGGGCTGATACACGAACTCTTCGGCGAAGAAGAGGTCCAGTTGCCGATAACCGACATGGCCGGCGACTCTATTGTAGTAAAATAGGCGCGATGGTCACGTCCGCTAAGCTATCGGACCCTTGAACATTTCGGGGAAAGCATCCATCGCTTTTTTGTTCAACTCAAGATGGGTCTTCTCGATTTCGACCAATGCCGTAAAAACCTCTTTGACCCTGGGCTCGACAGCAACCTCCGCTGCTTGAGCGTAGAAGACTATCGCTTTCGTTTCGCGATCATGGGCCTCTTTCAAGTTCTCGGATTCTATAGCGTGGCACCGGCCCCTGGTATCCTCTGCTTGGCTCTCCTTCGGTAGTCCGAGAAGCTTCCGTATGACGGATGCGTGTTCGGCTTCGACCTTAGAAAGCGCTTTAAACATAGCCATAAGCTCCACATCCATCGATACCTCAAACGAACAGCGATAAAAACGTGAATTATTGTTCTCAAGCATG
>MELI01000071.1:7111-20865 GCA_001767575.1 Candidatus Aquicultor primus
GCAATATATTTGGCCTCAGCGCCACAGAACGGACAATGGCTCGGGATACTGCTTCCCAAATACGGGTCGCCGCATATGCGACACTTGTAGACTTCCACAATCTCTCCTTTGCGCCGATAGTGTTTCCGTTTATATGATTCTCATTCAGGTTATAACATAAAGACCACGGCTTTGCACTTGCCCGTCACACAACAATCTGAATAAAAATGACGCCGGCAAAGCATCAGAGCCTCGACGCTTATCTAGACAAGTCATGCCGCAAATATGCTTAACACAGCGACATCCGCATGTTATGCTTATATCGTATTCCTATGTCATATTGTTTACAGTAGCATTATTGCCGTAAATCGTGAATTATTGCAGTATAATAGGGTACTGTAGCTTGACTATTTAGCGTTTAACAAATAAACTCAACGTATTAAACGCCCTAAAAGGAGGACTTGTAATGGAAAAAGAATCGCGAACCCGCAAGAGGTCTAAGAAGTTAGGTATTAACGGCCTAAGCACACTCGAAGCCGATATCCTGGATATCGTCTGGCAACACAAGAAGATCACCGTGCGAGAGGTCCATGAGACGATGCTCGAAGAAGGCTACATACCCTATACGACGGTTATGGCCGCCATGAACAACATGTCGCAGAAAGGCCTGCTGAAGCAGAACAAAGACGGTAAAGCGTATGTCTACTCGGCTTCGATATCGCGGGATAACACAGCAAAGGCCATTGTCGATTCGGTCGTCAACCGAATTCTTGGCGGCGTTTCAACACCGCTCGTTTCGCACTTACTTAAACTTAAGAGCAACGATGATGTCGAGAAACTACTTGAGCTAAAGAAACAATTGAATAAATAGCTATTCCGCGAAGACAAGTTTTCGGCTAATAAGGCGGTCGACTGTGCCAGTCTGGCAATCGCTTTTATATAATCACATCATACCATCTATCTTCGATGCGGCGGTCATGCTGCTGCTTGTATTGATTGTCTTTACTATTTTTCGCGTCAAGAATCCTGCGACCAGATTTGTCTTTCTCTTTCTGCCTATGCTAAAATCATTTCTAATTTTGCTCGACAACCCGTCTCAAGTGCAGTTGCTGCAGTCAGAGAAAGCATTGCAAAAGGTACTTCGCTTCCCCGACCCTTTGAATCTCATAACATCGCCCTTAAATGAGGTCGCAGAGTTCAGTTACAGCTCTGATGCCGTCGTTTTAGTCCTGCTAGTCACGGGAGTCTCAGTGCTTGCAGTCATCGCGGCTAGGTGGCTGCAGTTGTTTCTCTTCTTCAACAATTTCAGTCGCGAAGAATCTCTCAGCAGGTCTGAGTATCCGCAGGTTTATGATATCCTAGATAGGCTCGTTCCTGCGCTTGGAGTCTCATATCCCCGCGTTGTAATTTCCAATTTATACCAGTTTGTACCCTTTAGTGTCGGCTATAGGGTGCCGATAGTCGTAATATCAAAAGAGTTTCTCGCCGAATTTCCAGATGAGCAGCTTGAAATAATGCTGGCCCACGAGCTAGCACATATGCGACGGAAAGACTATCTTACAAGTTGGCTCACGCTTATGTTGCGGGATCTTATGTTCATAAATCCTATCATTCACTATATCTATAATAAGCTTGAGGACGAAAAGGAAAAAGCCTGTGACAGGCTTGCCCTTAACGTCACGAGCGCCGCACCAAAAACAGCCGCAAACATGCTTTTAGATGTGGCACTCTTCTATAGCAAACAACCAGTGCTTCAGCATCAAACCTATCCAATGCTCGCTAAAGGCCTTCTGCTGCGCCAATCCAAGCTTGAGCATAGAATAAACTCGGTAAAACAGTCACAACGAATGAAGAAATCCTCTTATCTGCGAACTTTGTTAAGAACCACCCTCTTTGTCCTCCTTGTCTACGTGCAAATCGGTGTCATCGTTAATATCGGTGGCCACAATATCTTTCTTCGCTAATCTTTATACCTATCTCTTCTTGTTTTATTCCTACTCTTACAGCCAAATAAGGAGGTGAGTTAAGTGCTATCTCTCAATAGGGACGACATGCTTTGGGATGCAATCGTCGCGGATGAGCTATGCGCGGAAAACGCGGCTTCCTGCTGTTGGGCTATTTGTTGGGGCTAGGAGAACGTTGTGATGAGAGTCAATGAGCGAATATTAACCTACCGTATCTCAGAAGAGGCGTTTCTGCTTCTAAACACATTAACGGGAGCAATCGACATTACCACCCCGCAGATCTATGATGCACTCGAGAACTTCTCTGCTGTACAACATTTAACACTCGATGAATTCACGAAGGAACGGCTAAGAAAAAGGGGCTACATTTTCGATAGCCCAGACGACGAGACGCGCTGGCTGCAGCTTATTAAGGATGCTCACGGCAAGCAAGAAAAAACTCTCGACTATATCGTGAGCCTGACCTATAACTGCAACTTAAGATGCGCCTATTGTTTTGAGGGTGACTTGACTTATACCCGCAGAAACTACATGGACATCGATGATGTCCAACATGTCTTTGCCGCTATTGATGAGCTAAGCGATGGATATAGTAATCATCGTAAGCTGATCAAGCTATTTGGCGGTGAACCTTTATTACCTCGCAACAAGCAAGCCATACGTCGTGTGCTCACTGAAGCGCGTCAAAGGTCTTTGCCGGTTAGTGCTGTAACAAACGGTACTTACGCTAATGACTATGCCGACCTGTTTGATGAGTTTGCGGACGTCATTGTAGCAGCACAGGTGACACTTGACGGGTCTAAGGAGATACACGACTCGAGGCGAAAGTCTCACGATGGGCGTGGCAGCTTTGATGACGTCTGCGCTGCTATCGAAATGTTTCTCGCTAAGAATATCAAAATCAACGTCCGCACCAATTTAGACATGCAAAATATTGGTCGATTACGTGAGCACTTTGACCTGTTAGTGACAAAAGGATGGATGGATAACCCTGACTTTGGATGCAGCCTATCACCCGTAGAGGACCATTCGTGTAGTGGAACATATGCGTTCTACCTTCCAGAGAATCTGCTAGTGAAGGAATTCTATGATCAAGTCAAAGAATCACCAGAGATGGCAGATGCGTTCAGATTAGGTCTCTTTCGAAACTTGAAGCATATCAAGTCAGTCGTGAACACAAGCCGACCAGTGCTTCCGCTTCTCCACTACTGCGAAGCCAACAATCTCGAACACATTGTCTTCGGGCCGGACGGATATATTTATCCCTGTACCGAATGCTTGGGTCGACCTGATTTGGCGATGGGTAAGTTCCATCCTCAGCTCGAGATGTTCGATGACGTTGTGAAAATGTGGAATGGTCGCAATGTCCTGCGGATGAACAAGTGCCGCGAATGCGATATTGCCCTTCTCTGCGGAGGCGGATGCGCATATTCGGCGCTCGTCGTAAACGGTGATATCAACGAGCCCGTCTGCAACAACGCTCGGGAGACCATATTCGCTTACCTTGACTACATCAAAGCCGATCTAGCCGACAAAGCAAGCGCCTAGGAACACGGAAAGCGGGGTCCACTTTGATTGGACCCCGCTTTTTCTATTCAAACAATGTACGAACTTCTCTTGATAAACTAATGTCGTATACTCTATAATTGTTTTCTGAGATATTATTCGTTTAGTATCTATGCAGCCCAGCGCAGTCTTGGTTTGTTGTACGCAAGTTTAGCCCTAGTGTCACGATAGGCATACTATGGGAAGAGCGGAGGTTATTTTATTGGTACGAACTAAAAGAAAACGCAGAGTAAAATTGAACGGATTAAACGAGCTTGAAACCGAAATCATGCAAATAGTGTGGACGAGAGGCAGAACAACTGTTCGCGATGTTCATGAAGAACTCCTTTTGGTAGGCTATACCCCGTATACAACGGTCATGGCGGCAATGAACAATTTGGCCCAAAAAGGTGTTCTGAAGCAGGACAAGAAGGATAGGGCTTACTCCTACAAGCCGGCTGTCAGCAGCGCACAGATGGCGAACGATATTGTCGACAACGTAATTGACAAGATTCTGGGCGGTTCGGCAAGTCCCATCATCTCTCATCTCTTGAAGCTCAATGGCGAAGATGAAGTAGTAGAGATATTAGAACTCCGCAAAAAGCTCCAGTCGTAATCGTTAACACACTTTAAACGGCAGCGAATTTATAGCTCACTAAAACATACCTATGGCTTTAGGCTCTTGGCGATTTCGCCATCCAACTTTTTGATGACTTCGACCATGAGTTTGACTGTATTCTCGAAATCGTTATGGTCGATAACGGCGACATGACTGTGTATGTAGCGAGTCGGCACACCTATGACTATGCTCGGCACCCCGGTGCTGTGCAGATGGATTCTGCCGGCATCGGTGCCTCCCCTGGTCCCCGCCTGGAACTGGTAGGGAATCTCATGTTGCTCGGCTGTATCCACAATCAAGTCCCGCAGCTTTGTATTTGGTATCATCGACCCGTCGAGAACGACGATGGCCGGTCCTTTGCCCAGCCTAGCTTGGGCGTCGTTTTCCCGCACTCCGGGCGTGTCTCCCGCGATGGAGACCTCTGCCGCAATCGCGACATCGGGGTTGATGACAGCCGCACTCGTCTTCGCGCCACGCAAGCCGACCTCTTCCTGAACCGTGCCGACTCCAAAGACCGTATTAGGGTGCTCGATATCTTTCAACCGCTTGATGACCTCGATAAAAACCGCACAGCCTACCCGGTCGTCCATAGCTTTTCCCATAAGCATATTCTCTTTTTTCATCCTCGTCAGCGGACTATCGACTACTATCGGGTCGCCGGGCTTTATCCCCATCTCTTTGACGTCTTCGTTGCTGGAGGCACCGATGTCGATGAACATCTCCCTCATCTCAACGACTTTCTTGCGCTCCTCGGGTGCGAGCAGATGAGGGGGTTTTGAGCCTATCACGCCCGGCACATCGCCTTTACCGCCTTTGACGACAACACGCTGGGCGAGCATGACCTGGTCCCACCAGCCTCCCAGAGGCTGAAACATGATAAAACCCTCTTTGCTTATGCTCGATACCATAAGGCCGATTTCGTCCATGTGACCGGCAATCATGATGCGAGGCTCCGAGATAGCCCCCGCCTTTTTCGCTATGATGCTTCCGAGATTGTCTATTGAAATCTCTGTTAAAGGTTCTAGATGACGTTTGATAACCTCTCTTACCTCCGCCTCGTAACCTGATACGCCTGATGCATTTACCAGCTCTTCTATGAGCGCGATTGACTCGGACATTCAAGATCCCCTTTCACGGTTTATACTGCCCGCTCTGACAATAAAATTTGCCCCTGAACCGTAAAGTAGAAACAAAGGCATTGACTGCTACACTAAAATACTTAACCTTTAGCGTTCATGTGTGTAATATTTTAAGCAGCGCGAATAAGCGTTAAACGCGCTAGCTTAAGGATACAACAAAGCCATCTGGCAAAAAAGAGAGGGATCTACCTGAGTGCACTAGATAGTGCTGGTCTTCCATGGTCGTTTCTCCATATAATATCCTCATGGCACTCGAAGATTATAAGCAGAAAAGAAGTTTTGATAAGACCCCGGAGCCGAGCGGCGAATCCGGTACGGAGCATGGTGGACGGTTTGTCGTCCAAGACCATCACGCCAGTCACCACCATTATGACTTCCGCCTCGAGCTACCTGCCGACTACTTTGAGTCGGATGAGCCCTCCGGTGAGATGGTACTTAAGAGCTGGGCCGTCCCCAAAGGGATATCTACCTCCAAGGGGGTCAAGCGACTCGCTGTGATGGTCGAGGACCACCCGGTCGACTATATCGATTTCGAGGGGACGATTCCTGAGGGCCAGTATGGAGCCGGCACCGTCGCTATTTGGGACTCAGGGACCTTTGAGATCGCTCAGAAAAAGCCTAGCAGTCTCAAAATCATCCTCAAGGGCAAGCAGCTGGAAGGCGAATTCCATCTCGTCCACACCAAAAAGGGCAAAGGCAACGAGTGGCTTGTTTTTAAATAAGGGCGAACACTCGATTTGCTTGTTAAGCAAGCGCATGTAATTCAGTAGTAACCGGTTGTCTGTTGCCGGCAAGTTAGCACCCGCTTCATGCATCATCCCTGCTCAAGCTCTCCTGAGATATCAATTGCTTTGCGGGAAGGTTGACTAGCCTTAACCCATTGGTTAAATTCTATAACTGCATGAGGTTATTACAGAGGTTTTATTGTACAAGAATAATCATAGCAAGTATCATAGCGCTCTCTCTTCTTGCCACTCCATCTTTCGCGTCCCAGCTAGACTCTAAGCGCAGCGAACAGGTCGATATCAAGAAACGCTTGGAAACCAATGAAAGGCTTCTCAATGCGACGGAGAAACGCGAAGCCGACGTCGTGCGCGAGATACAGGCCAACGACCGCAAAATCGTCAAACTCCAGGATGAGCTTGACGAGCTTAAAGGACAGCTCGATAAAAAGGTCGATGCTAGGAACCGGTTAGAACTCAAGCTTGCCAAGCTCGAGAAAGAGCTCGCAGCTACCGAAGCAGAATTAATAGTTACCGAGAAAAAGCTCGCCTATAAGAGGGCTGTTTTCAATAAACGGGTCACCGCTATCTACAAGAAAGGCACCACCACCACGCTTGAGGTACTCCTGAGTGCGTCGGACCTCGGTGATTTGTTTAGGCGTATCGGCTATGTGGAGCTGATAGCGAGAAACGATGCTAAGCTCGTGGCGGACGTCTATGAGATCAAGGTTGCCGCTGAAGACCACCGCGACCGGCTTGGAGCCGACAGAAAGGTCATTGCTAAAGACCGCCTCGTCCTCATCGACCAAGAAAACGCGATACGCAAAGCCCGAAAACAAGTCGCTGTCAAACATGAGCTCTTCAAAAACGAGTTAAAGCGCCAGGAGAATATGCTCGCTCGCGTTGAGCGCGAGCAGAACCGCCTGAAAATAACGGAAGATATGCTCGAGTCGTCATCGCGGCTGGTAGCGGCGCAAATCAGGACGCTCGAGCAGGGCGGCTCAATAGACCATGCTTATAGCCGCCGCATCTCGGGAGTGGGTTTTATGAGACCCAGCGCGGGGTCGATCACATCAGGCTATGGTATGCGGCGTCACCCGATTCTTGGCTACTCGCGCATGCATACAGGGGTCGACTTCAGGGCGGCATATGGCTCTCCTGTCTACGCATCGCATAGTGGAACGGTAATCTTGGCCGGCAGAATGGGTGGATATGGTAAAGCTGTGGTCATAAGCCATGGGGGCGGTCTTTCAACACTATATGGGCATAATTCTCAGTTGCATGTGAGTGTGGGCCAGGATGTGGAGAGAGGCGACGTCATCGCGAACGCGGGCTCTACCGGTCTTTCTACCGGGCCGCACCTCCATTTTGAGGTGCGGGTCAACGGTTCACCGCAGAACCCGATGAATTGGCTCAACTAAGAACTGAGCTGGATTAAAGTCGATGAGCTATGATTGTTCCCGGGCGGTTAGCGCGGCGCCGAGCGCCCCGGCTATCTCGGGATGGTCATAGCGGTAGAGCATACGACCGAGCTTCTGCTCAAAGAGCTTTTGTATGCAGGAGTTGTAGCCTACCCCGCCGGAGAGAACGATATCATCGGCAATACCGACGCGATGGAGCATCGAGCTGACCCGCTCGACGACGGACTGGTGCAGGCCGAGGCCGATGTTTCGAGGCTCTTCCTTTTTAGCTAAAAGCGAGACGACCTCCGATTCCGCAAAGACAGTGCACATGCTGTTCACTTTGACCGCCTTGTCGGCTTTGAGTGACTCTACCCCGAACGCATCGAGTGAGAACCCGAGTGTCTTCGCCATAACTTCTAGGAACTTGCCGGTGCCTGCGGCGCAGCGGTCGTTCATCTGGAAATCAGCGACTCTACCCTGCTCGTCTAGGGCGATGACCTTGCTGTCCTGCCCACCTATGTCGATGATCGTGCGGCAGCCGGGAAAGAGGTGCCGCGAGCCGATGGCATGTGCTTTTATCTCGGTAATCACGCTGTCGGCGAAGTCATCGCGCGCGAAGTGGCGACCGTAACCGGTCGCCACTATCTTCTGCGCATTATAGGATTTCATAAGCTCTAGCGAACGCTCGTGTGGGTTAAAACCGGTATCGACGACCTTGAAATCAGCGATTCCCTCTCCGTTGAGTGCGACTACTTTTATACTGCGTGAACCTATATCGATACCGACAAACACTTAGACAATCGCTCCTTGCGTCTCTTTGATTTGCTCCATGAACGCCTCGACCCTCGTCGAGAGCTGGCCGGCGTCCTCCATGCTGTAGTCGGTCTCTATCTTTAAGACCGGCACGCCTGCGTATTTGAGCGTCCTCTCTACGCTATTATACTCCACGGTAAACGGGTCGCAAAACTGGAGCGCGTAGTGGATGACACCGTCGACCTTGTAATCTTCGACAAGCTGCATGATATTATCGAGTCGCTCCTTGTTCGGTGTGAAGCACGCGCAGTCGAGCTTCATGTAGCGATCGGCGACCGCCGTGAGTTCACCCTCGAGGTCGCTCGGGCTCTCGTCGACCATATCCCTGAAGTAGCGGTGGCCGATGCAGGCCTCTTCGCCGACAATGATAGCGCCGGTCGACTCGACGATGTGGTGCATCTTCCAGTTCGGAATGGCCATCGGGCAGCCCGAGATAAGGATGCGCGGCGCATCCGCCGGGGCGACACCGACACCATCGGCGATTCTCTGCTCCAGCTCGTCGCTGACCTTGTTTATCATCTGGGTGAAACGCACCGGGTCGTCGTAGAAAGCGACCTGCTCAATAAGGAGCGCGTCTTTGCCGCTTATCGGTACCGGGCTCGCCTTGCGTGCCTCGTTCATACGCTTGAGTGCGGCCCGCTTCGCATTTACAGTTGCGACACCTTGTGCAAGCGCGGCTGCATCGATAGTGTTGCCGGTAAGCTCTTCCATCGTCGCTTTGAATTTCTTGACCTCTTCGAGCCAGAGCTTGCGGCTGGCGTCATCTTTGGTCTGCGGCGTATGCATGACGTGGACGTTCGTGTATTCGCCGAGAACCTCGTAGCTCTTCTTCTTGCCGTCGCAGGTCGTCTCACCGACTATCATGTCGCTGGATTCGAAATATGGGCAGACCTTGGTGAGTTTAAAGCCAATGAACGACTTGATGAGCGGGCACAAGTTTCGGGGTAGCACCTTCTCGGCTTCCGCAGTGCCCCAGTCGGCGCCGCCGCAGATGCCGACACAGGCCGCACCTCCGGCGAGTACGACTTCCTCCGGTACATAGAGGCAGAATGCGCCTACTACCTTGCCGCCCGCCTCGCGCAAGTCATTGAGTTCCTTGACCCTCAAGCCGTGAATCTCGGACATGACAAAGTCGAGATAGGCCATGCCTTCGGGGCGATTCTGCTGGCTCATGTAGATATCCCCGTACATCTGAGGTATCACGGCGAGAAGTTGGTCGTGGGCTTCGAGGTCGAGGCCGAGCTCTTCCCACATTTTGCGATAATCTTCGGACATGTGTTTCCTCCTTGATTGATCATGAGTTCCATGCGACACAGTTGCAGATTTCTATTATCAGTTAATGGCAATAATAGTTACTATAGCTCATGGTTATCATTCATACAAGCAATATGTTCTTTACGGGTAGGATTTCAGCGAATCACCGACGAGTATTGTTAAATGGAGTTGCTTTACACTTTTATGATTAGGGTTTAGGTAGCAGTCGACGCCTAGAAGAAAGCTGTAAGCTTAAAGCCGGTCAGCAGCAGATAGCTAAGACACGGAATTATATAATTTATAATTGTTATAGTTTGATGTAGCAGGTGTTATTTAAGCTTTAAGTTTCTTAGCGATAAACCGTCCAAATCTCATCAAGCCGCGCCCGATCTTCTTGGCTATCGTGATGGAGGCGGCTCGTAAGACGCGCGCGGAGGTGCTTATGTCGTCGTCTATCAGCTCGCGGGTCAACTCGGTCTGGATAAGGTAGGGCTCGACAATCTCGCGCGGTGACGAGCGCAGGACGTTTCGCAGGAGTAATAGGACGGCGAGGACATCATCGAGCTGACCTAGGACCGGGATGAAACCGGGAACAAGGTCGATGGGCGAGACCATGTAGCCCAGCCCCGCGGCAAGCTTGGTCTTTTGCTTGCCGGAGAGGCGCGGGTCTGAAGCCAGCAGCTTGATAAGCCTGGCGTAGGCCGGCATCCTTTTAAGGACCGGCCATAGGTCTTGTCTTAGATTACCGAGCGTGTAGTCATTATCCATCACAGGTTCTCCCACAATCCCCTTTATTGAAACATCGACAGAAACCGCTTTTAGAATAATGCTTTTCGACTTAATGGTTGTGGTGGCCGCCACCGCAGCCCTTGCAGCCGCCGCTAGAGCGTGCCAGCGTGCCTGCGACATATGCCATGACCGCGACATCCGGGTCGCTCTCGGACGTGACGACCGGGTCGATGCCGGCACCTTTTAGCGCCGCGATCATGCCGCCTCCGGCGCCGTTGGTGATGACCGCCGAGACGTCGGATATCGACCCGACTAAGCCCCCGTGGTGGTCGCCATTGTGGTTCGCGCGATTATGGTCATGTTCTCCGTGTTGGTGATGGTCTTGCGGGCTATGTACCGGTGTTACGCTGCGAATCTCTTTTGAGACAATCGACCCGTTATCCACCTCATATACCAAGAATTTGCTGACATGCCCTAGATGGCCGCAGACTTGCGCGCCATCTTCCGTAGATACTGCTATTTTCATCTTAACTACCTCCTGTTGATTCTATGGGTGCTCCGTCACTTCGGCGAAGCATCTGCGTCGCTTCAAAGCCTTTTACCTATAGCTTCCCCGCACACACCGGGCATCCCTCGGACTCTCTTGCATGCCACCGGTGCCCGCAGGCACAACGTTTGCAGACATCTGCTGTTATCGCGTAGACGCCTCCTTCAATGCGAATCGCTTTCCCATTGACCAGGGCGTCGCTGATCTTTGCCCTGGCCGAGCGCAAGATTCTCTGAAACGTCGGTCTTGAGATATCCATGCGCGCTGCGGCCGATGCCTGGTCTAGCCCTTCAAGGTCTTTCAGACGCACCGCTTCGAGTTCCTCGAAACCGAGCACGACCTCCTCGAGCATGAACGCCGGTATGCCTCGCGGCTTAAATAGCTCGACATCGGGTTTTGATTCTATCCGGCGACACTTGACCGGCCTCGGCATGTGCGTGCCCCTCTCAAGATTTATGAGCATATGCTCATAACATCACAATAAATCGCCCACTCATAAATGTCAAGCGAGCGATTATAGTTCACCGGCAAAGCATCGGCAGCGCGCGTTACGCGGCTTTTCTCTCCTCCGCGACACCGACCATGCGTGAGGCGATCTTCGTAATGCGCGCGCCGAGCGCCCGCGCGACGATGAGATCGTTGTCAGTCGGCGGCCTGTCCGCATTGGGTCCGGAGACCGACGAGGCTCCATACGGGGAGCCTCCTCCTACAGTCAATTCAAACATACACTGTGCGTCGCTATACGGCACGCCCACCGGGATCATCCCGAAATGCAAGACCGGCGTGATCATGCTCAACAGAGTGCTCTCTTGACCGCCGTGAAGTGTTGCGGTGCTCGTGAAGAACCCGGCGACCTTGTCGACTAGCTTCCCTGCCGACCATAACGCTCCGGTCTGGTCGATAAACTCTTTCATCTGCGCCGTCATGGTTCCGTACCTTGTGGGCGTCCCGAACGCGATACCATCGGCCCACTCCAGGTCATCATTGCCGGCGATTGGAACATCGGTGAGTTCCTCTTTTACCTGCTTCATCTTCGGATTCGCCTCGATGACATCGTGCGAAATAAGTTCTTTGACCTGGCGCATCCTGACTTGTGCGCCATGCTCCTCAGCGCTCTGCGCTACCGAGCGCGCCAGCGCCGCTGTGTTTCCCGTCATGCTGTAGAAAACTACCAGAACACGGGTTTTTCTCATATCGGCCATAATATTACCCCCTAAGAAAACTAAGCTTATCCTTGAATTGAAGTCTTACTTCTTTATGCCGAATTTTGCTGCGATTTAACCTTGGGATTGTGCGCAATTATGGGTTGGATAAAGCCCACCGGGGGTAAGGCAAGAGTTGCGGCCATAGCTTGCGACTAGAGTTCGGCCAGGAACTCTCTCATCTTATCGAGGGGCTCTCTGTTGATGGAGTAGAATATCCACTGACGCTCTTTCCGCGCGTGGACAACACCGGCTTTTTTTAGAACATTTAGATGATGAGAGATGGTGGATGGGGACAACGATATTTTGTCGACGATTATATTCACGCTCGTCTCACCGTTAGAGACGTTTGCGCCCTGCCCATTCTGAGCAGCACTTAACACTTTAAGAATCTCAACCCTGGCAGGATTGGCAAGGGCTTTAAATAACTGCTTCACGGAAAGTTCCTCCAGATGAGCCGATGCGATATCTTCATCACACTAACATGATAACTAATACTATACCCCGCATGGTATGCTGTCAAGAACTCTCTATTTATAGGGATTGTATAGGGATTGAAACGATTGAATTAAGCAGCCTGCGGTCTGTACAGGAAAGTAGCGAGTAATAGTTGCGTAACGATACTTTGCATTGTCCTACTTCAGTATTGCACTCTCGTAGGCTTTCGAGACTGCCTGCGCCCTATCGGCCGCACCTAGCTTTTTGAGAATGATTCGGACATGCGTCTTGACGGTGTCTTCGCTGATTCCAAGTTCAAAAGAGATACGCTTGTTAGTAAAGCCCTCGCATATCATCTTCAATATCTGTAGTTGCCGATTGGAAAGCCTGACCCCTTTTTCCTCTATGTTTCCATCGATCAACGCATCCGATATTACCGGGTCTACATAAATATCGCCGGACGCTACCGTCCTGACCGCTTGCTTGATATCCTCCATAATGGCGTTGGTCTTGAGTAGGCCGGAGACCTTGAGGTCAAAGAGGAGCTTCCGCGCCTCCGCCGGGCGTCCGAGAGAAAATACGACAAACCGAACCGATGAACCCGCGCTCTCCAGTAGTCTAGATAAACCCTGTTCAGGCAGGTATATGCTAGTGATGATAATATCGGTATGATTGTTAGTGATTCCCGGTAAAGCCTCGTCCACATTTGAGGCTTCGCCTGCTATTTCGATGTCATCTTCGGGACCGAGTATCGCTTTTAAGGCTTCCCTTAATATTGTGTTTTGGTCGACGATAAAGACCCGTATGCAAACCACGCTTGTTCCCCCGATATCCTGCATGTTCACCATAGGCTGGCTAAGTTAATTCTCTAAACCGAGAGGTACTATGCTCGTCCCCATCGGCTGTAGCTTCGTTTAATTATTACAAAGTCTGGCAAATAAGCTACGAACACGCGCTTACCGCGTCATACAACTCCCAGAACGATTATACATCAAACTGCGGCTTGAATAAAATCAAGACGGAACGCTCTGGCGAGCGACAACATAGCCTAGCTGGGACCTAATAAAGAGATAATCTGATGCTCAAAGCATTAGTCTTGGTTTAAGCAACGGCTTGCTATAGCACCTATCCTTTTTATTGCGCATCATTTGTTATATTTTAGCCTCACCGGCAACCGTGTCGGCCCCACGATGGTCACAGGTATCGCTTCTTATATAACGGATAGCGACGACGGCGATGTCATCGGTCAGTTTGTGCTTGGAAAACTCCGATGCGGCGGCCATCAACGCTCCGACCATATCTCTGGTCGGAGCAGCATATACGGTATCGAGCACCGTCCCTGCCCGCTCATCGCCAAAGAACTCACCCTCATGACGCGCTTCTATCAGCCCATCGGTATA
>MELI01000071.1:20905-23928 GCA_001767575.1 Candidatus Aquicultor primus
TCCGAGTACTGAACGTCTGGAAAGACGCCGAGGGGCGGATTTCTTCGCGCGGTTTCCTTAATGCACCCGCGCGGTGTGCATACAAACGGATCGGGGTGACCGGCGCTCGCCATCGCGACTTCGCCGTTCGAGGTATTTATAATGCCATAGACCGCTGTCACGAACTGGCCTTCTTTCATCTGTCGCTCGATAGCGTGATTCGTCTGTGTCAACACGTGCCGCGGGTCGGGGTCGCGATAGGCAAAAGCTCGAATGGTGCTTTTGACAATAGATGTGGTCGTCGCAGCCGCAAGACCTTTACCCGATACGTCGCCGACCACAAACCCGATAAGCGACTCGCCGAGTTCGAAGATATCGTAAAAATCACCGCCTATTCTGGCTATTTCCGTAGCTGAGCGATACATATATCCGAAATCAACGCCGGAAATCTCCCTTGGGACGGTCAAGATGGCGGTCTGCAGCGTGTCGGCGATTTTGCGTTCGGCCTCATAGAGGCGCGAGTTCTCAAGGGCGAGCAAAACCGCGGCCGACAGCTTGTTGGCGAAATCGATCTGAGCGTCGGAGAAATGCACGACCGCTGAGTGATAGTTGAAGAACAGGACGCCTAATACCTCTTCTCTTACTATAAGCGGGGATACCAAAACGGAGCGAATCTTCAGGCTCTCCATCACGCGCCGATTCACGCGCTCATCGTTGTACGCATCGTCGATGGCGACCGGCGCCCGCCGGCCTACAGCGAGCATGGCATGCGGATTCTCCTCGTCGGTAAGTCGCGTCCCCACCATCTCCGGCTCAAATCCAAAGACATACCTGGCCACCCAGCCATCGTCTTCACGCAATACGACAGCGGCCGTCTCCGCCCCGATTGCTTTCGCCGATTCTAAAACGACTCTCTCCATGATCTCGTCGAAATCGAGCGTCGAGCTGATGGCCGAATTGATGTTGTTGAGGGCGTCGCTGAGTTCTTGTGCCTGTTTGCGCTCTGTGATATCAATGAAGGTCACAACGGCTCCACTGATAGCGGTGTCTTCGAAAATAGGGTACGAGGAGTACTCCACAGAAAACTCGCTGCCGTCTTTTCGCCAGAAGACCTCGTCATCGACGCGCGCGCCGTGCCCGGTGCGCGCGGCGTTGTACACGGGGCACTCTTCGACCGGGTACGGAGAGCCGTCGCTCTTGCTGTGGTGTATAAGCTCGTGCATCTTTTCGCCGAGTGCTTCTTCGGGCTTATAGCCGAGCATCTCCGCCGCCGCAAGATTGCAGAACGTGCAGCTGCCTTCGAGGTCGATGCCGTAGATACCCTCATCTGTCGACTCGAGCAGCAAGCGCATCCTATTCGTCAGCAGGCGTATCTCCTCTTCAGCCTGCTTGCGCGCTGTAATATCCGTAAAGATGGTCGCGAATTGGCCGGCGGCCGGTGAAAAGACCGATATGCTGAAATGCTTGTCCATCGGCGGAAAGTAGGTCTCGAATTGCGTCGGTTCTCCTGTCTCGGCCACCTGGGCATAGACATCGAGGTAGGGCGCCTGCTCAGTGCCATACAGCGCGGTCGCCAACTTGCCCTCGGCATCGGCCGGTTTTATTCCCAATATAGATTCGAACCTTGGATTGACGTCTTTAATAAGATAATCGACGGCGCAGCCATCTTTATCGTAGATGACCTCGTGAAGAATCGCACCCTCGTTCATGCTGGTGAAGAGATTGCGATATTTATCTTCGCTCTCGCGCAAAGCCTCCTCGCTCCGCTTAAGGTTCCTGAAGAGAAGGCTATACGGGCGCGCCAGACCGGTCTCGATGAGCGCTCTGTAAACGAGGTAGAACGCGACTATCTTAAGGAAATGTCCGGTCAGGTTCGAAAAGCCGTAGGGGTCGGTGTAGAGCGTAAACGCCATCTCGGACGCGACGGTGACTAGAATCGATGCGGCGAGCAGGCGCAAAACGCCGGTGTCAAAAAACTCCTTGTGTTTGTAGACCATATAAAGCGAGGCAAGCAATATTATTGAGATAATATATTCGCTCGCGACCTTAAAGGTTGTCAGGCCGCTGCCTTCGACAAACGCGTCGGGGAATATGCCCCACTCGAAAATCGCGAGAAGCCCTAGAACTGAAACTACCGCATAGACGCCGGCAGCTATACGGTAGTTAAGCCTCCGGGTGAGAAAGAGCGGTGCGAGTAGAAGCGAGATGCTCTGCAGGTACCGCGCGAATATCCAGAGCTGTGTCGGCAGGTTGGCGTCAAAGCCCGGGAAGATGTTCATCCCCTTGTATGCGAGCGTATGCATTAAATCGACGCCACCGACGAATAGATACGCGATACCCAGAAGGAGCAGGTAGTCGTTTTCTATGAATTTGCGGGAATTCCAGGCAACCATGAAAATGCCCGCCGCTATTACTACGCTGAACAACTCGGCCAGGTTGTGAAAGAGAAGGTAGTTGTAGAGGCTTGATATATAGAGACCCACAAGAACGGTTACGGCGGCAACTACCGGGAAGACGCTGCCGCGAATGTGTCCGTCTTTAGACACCGCACCATATGAGTCTGCTGTCTTCATCAGAGACCGACCTACCCTCGTAAAGAAACATACATCATAAACAGGGCAAAATGCCGAGCATAATAGTTAACATAATAACATGAAAATGCCGGCGAAGAAATCGCCTGATGAGAAGATTATATAAGCGCCATGGCGGATTCGGCGGCTTTAGCACCCGAGTTTATGCAATCAGGCACACCGACACCGCGATATGAACCACCTGCAACATATAAACCGGGATGTTTGGCGACGAGTTCGTCGATTTTGGCGACCCTGTCGAGATGTCCCATCGTATATTGCGGCATACCCCCCGGCCACCTGAATATCCACCTATCGACCGGCTCAGCGTCGATTCCCATCAAGTCCCGTAATTCGGATTTGACCATGGACAACATCTCGTCATCGGGGATAGCGGCGAGATGCTGGTTGCGCGCGCCGCCGACAAAAACGCGAACTAGAACATGTTCTTCATCCGGCACACGCCCGCTCCAT
>MELI01000072.1:0-262 GCA_001767575.1 Candidatus Aquicultor primus
GCTCTTCAATGAGACCACGAAAAAAGCCGAAGAGCTGAAAACGCTGCACGCGCATACCTCGCGCATAGTCGCTGAAAAAAATATAGCGAAGTTGATGAAAGAGATAGTGGCGGCTGCCAAATCAGCCGCCGGCTCCCTTATGGCCGCGGCTGCTCTCTACAACCCCGACACCAGCCATTTCGAGCATCGAACGACCAGTATTGACCCGAGTCTGGGGGAGCGGGCGCTAACCGAGACACAAGGCGAAACGGCATCTTATACC
>MELI01000072.1:284-613 GCA_001767575.1 Candidatus Aquicultor primus
TGCGGACGGGCAAACCGGTCCGTCTAGACGATATCACGCTGCTACAGGAGGCGAGAGAGAGGCCGGCTGACCGACCTCTCCGCGGGTTCCTGGGAGTACCCTTAGTAGGCCAGGATACGAAACCTTGTGGTGTGGTAATGGTCAGCTTCAAAAAGGACGGCACACTATTTACCGGCGCCGATGAGGAAGTCATTACGACCTTGGCCAACCAGGCTTCCATCGCGATTCAAAACGCCGTTCTCTACCGTGATTTGAGCAATAATGCGCGGGCGCTGGAGATCGTCAATAAAATCGGGCAGTTGATCATCTCGACGCTCGAGCTGAAAGAG
>MELI01000072.1:628-837 GCA_001767575.1 Candidatus Aquicultor primus
CTCAATTATACCTCGGCCCTTTTGGGAGTGGAAAGAGTTTGCGTCGCGCTTACGGACGAAAACAAGCGCTCGCGTTGTGTTGTCTACGAAGCCGGGTCGGACTCACACAACATTCAAGCCCAATTCGTTCGCAAATTGACGACGCGCGCTATTGAACAAGGCGATGTGGCGGTTATAGGTTCTGATGAATTGCGGTCGACGGCAAAAGA
>MELI01000072.1:865-4717 GCA_001767575.1 Candidatus Aquicultor primus
CGTCATCTTCGGCAAAGAGCTCGGCGCCATACATGCGTTTGAAACCGCTGAGCGTACCTTTACAGCTGAGGAATTGACGATAATGCGCTTTTTTAGCGTGCAAGCCGGAATCGCAATCGACAACGCGCGCCTCTATCGCCAGCTCGAATATAGGGCAAAAGGATTAAAAAGCCTATTTTCCATAAGCCAGAAACTCAACGTATCCCATGACAGCAAGTTTATCGAGAAATCTATTATCGACGCGGTCGCTGATTTTGCCGAGTCGAAATCGGTTTTTATCGCCCTTTACGACTCGTCTGCGGACCTCTTTAGGGTCTCGCAGAGCATCCTCGGCGGTGTCGAGTATCATCCTGACGAAAGGCTGGTGCTGGCTGAGCCCAACCGGGCGATGGTTTTAAAGGAGAAGACTTTCTTTTACATCCCGGACACTGCTGAAGACCGGGGGTTGGTTTTAGGGGATGGCTTGATAGAAGAGTATTTCCCGTCGTTCCTGGGTATCCCTCTGGTCGCGAAGGACAAGGTCTTAGGTATCCTTGGCATGTCGGCAGATAGGGCGGACGACGAAGAGCAGTTCGAAAATGATTTGGAATTATTGCGGATATTCGCCACTCAAGCGGCTATCGCCATAGATAATTCGCTCTTGTACGAGGAGACGCGAACCAGGGCCGAGAACCTCGCAACAGCGCTCGAGGTATCGGAAATCGTGACCAGCGAAATCGACCTCAATTCGATATTCGAGCGTATAGCCCAGGCGATAGACAAGATGTTTAGTGTCGCAAACGGGTGCATATTCTTGAGCAATCGCAGTGTGGAAGAGCTGGAGCTGGCATACACTTGGGGCTTGCCGAACACTTCGTTAAAAGAGACTCACCTCTGCTTCACGAGTGACTACGCCATAGCGAGAGCGCTCCGTGAAAAACGCCAGATCACTATAGATGCTTCTAATGGCGACAGTTCCGGTGAGAACAAGTGTATCGATTTCGGCGGGGAGTTCAGGTCGGCCGTAATTATTCCGCTCATCGTGAAGGGTAAATCGCTCGGAGTCATGAAGCTCTTTTCGACGGAGAAGGACTACTTCACGCAGGAGCGGATTATGTCTATAACGTTGTTTACGAACCAGTGCGCGATAGCTATTCGAAACAACCAGCTCTACGGGCGCGTCGTCGAGGAGGAGATAGCGCGTCGTGAGGCGGAGATATCCATCGAACTCCTCGAAGAGAAAGCAAAGAGTTCAGTCGTTATGGAGGGCACGACCGAAGGCGTTTTCATGGTCGATGCGGACCTCAATATAGAGTTGTTCAACCCCGCGCTGGAACGGATGACGGGCAAGAAAGCTTCCCGGGTCATAGGCAAGAAATGTTTCGATGTATTCAAGGACGTCTTTGTCGAGGGAATGGTATGCGAGCAATGCCCTATGATAACGGAGGAAGGCTCGAAGCAACTGAGCGTCAAATCGAATATCCGCCTTAAAAACGGCGAGCTGCGTTATGTCCAAATAGGCCATTCGCTGATAGAGCACGGCGGAAAGAGGGCGGCGATAGGCTCGGTGCGCGACATTACAAAAGACCACGAGCTGGAGGTATATCGCCATGACCTTCGGGTCGCGACCGAGGTGCAGAACAACCTGTTGCCGCACGCTAAACCATATGTCAAAGGGCTTGATATCGGCTTTATCTGCAAACCGGCAAAGCAAATCGGTGGAGATTATTTCGACTTCATACCACTCGATAACGACAAGATGGGTATCGCTATCGGGGACGTAGCGGGCAAAAGCTTGCCGGCGGCGCTCCTGGTTTCGATGCATAAGTATATTTTGCGTTCGGCTGCGGCCAACACGGATTCGGTCATTTCGCCGCTTCGCGCCGTAAACCAGATATTGTGGGAGGATACTTCGCCCGAGGTCTTTGTCACGACCATTTATGGCGTCTTCAATTCGAAGACATCGACCTTTGTATATGCTAATGCAGGCCATTTGCCGCCTCTTTTAGCCTCAAAGGGGGTGGTCGAATATCTCTGGGATCCGCAGACTCCGCTAGGAATACGCGAGAACCTCTTTATCGACCAGAAACAAGTAGTGCTGGGGACCGATGATGTTCTGGTGCTTCTGAGCGACGGTGTTACCGATATACGCGACAAGCGCGGCGGGTGTTTCGGTTTAGACCGCTTAAGACGGCTTGTCAAGAAAAACGTGACGTTAAGTGCGCAACAGCTTACAGATTTGATCTACAAGCGAACCATAGCTTTTTCAGCGGGCGAGCTCAACGACGACTTCACGATAGTCGTCTTAAAGTCTACCAAAGAGGCGGAAGCGCCGGCTTCGAGCGAGCTAGTCGTGGCCAACAAGCCGGTCGCCGTCAATGATGTCAGGCGCTTCGTCGCGGAAGAGCTGAAAAAAGCGGGCATGCCGCGAATCGACACATCGGATGTGCTCGTCGCGGTCTGCGAGGCTGTGACCAACTCGGTCATGCACGGGCAGTCCCCTGACGGCGAGAATAACAATATTCGCGTTACATGCGCTATAGTGGATGATTGCGTCAAGATACGTATCACCGATAATGGAATAGGCTACAATCCCAACCTTGCCGAGTGGCGGCCGCCGGACCTAATCAGGGATAGGGGTAGAGGAATATTTCTTATGCAAGAACTCGTCGACGCAATCGACTATATCGTTACCGACCGCGGGACGGCTGTCCAGCTGAGCAAGAAAATCGGACTCAACGGTGAATAGACAGTTACGTGAGTTTGCTCTTGATTAGCTGGATAATCTCACTTCTCATCTGCGGGCTTAACTCATCGAACGACAGTTCGACATTGACGTTTATCTTCATGCCCTTGCTGTCCGCAACCTGTTCGAGGACTGTCGAAGCCGGTATCGTCGGCATCTGTACCGGTACGCTTTCAGGTAGAAGCGGTGTTTCGTTTAAGATAAAGCGCTCGCTAGAGTTCTTCTCGATAAAATCGGCCGTGAGCAGCCAGTCTATCAGTACTGCTGCCTTTTCTTTGTTGAGGTCGACATCGGGAAGTTTTGCTTCGACGAGCATTCTTTGAATCAGCGAATCCTTATCTATCGAGCCCACCAGGTGCAATAGCTCGTGTATGAATGAGCCGAACCATGTCTCAGCGACGAGCGAGCGCAGTCGCTCCTGGGCGGAGTAGTTCTCCCCGTCCGCGAAGTAGTTGATTATTCGTACCGCTTCTTTTGTCGGGCGGTATTTATGGCCTTCTTTGATGAGCAGGCCGATGTCGACTAGAAAGCGGTGGCATTTTGAAATCCGGTCGCTTTTGACCGGAGAGAGCGCCTTTATCTCTTCTATTCTAACCGGATTCGCGCCGTTACCGCTTTTCTGAACATAAATCTTAATGAGCGAAAGCTGGTTTTGCGCCGAGACCTCGTTGGTCGGAAGCGAATATCTCACAATGACACCCGTCCTATAATAGCGTGCGCTAAATTAATATTAGCGTGTTTCGAATTTCTTACCCGCTATTATATCAAAAATAAACCGTAAAACGTCAATATTTAGTCGGTGAGAGGCAAAAAAAAGAATTGCTTATGCGCAAGCTTCATTGTCGTTGTCTCTTATTTTGACCAAAGTGACCCTTGTTCCGAAAGCCGTGGGCTTAATCGAGAATGTGTCCACGTATCGGGCGATGAGCTTTAGACCACGCCCGCCTTCGGAGCCGGAATTAATATTGCGCGGCAAGTGCCCGAAGGCACCCTCATCGGTTATGGTAATGCTTAACCTGTAGTTATCGCAGAGGAATACCAATCTCACGATGCTTTGACACCCACGGGGCGAGCCATGGAGTATTGCATTGGATACGGCTTCGCTGACCGCCAGTTTTATTTCGAAA
>MELI01000072.1:4767-5039 GCA_001767575.1 Candidatus Aquicultor primus
TACGACCAGCGCTTTGCAGAGCATCGGACATCTCGATGCCTCTTTGTCGTTATTTCTTCCCAATAAACGTTGGATAATCGATATTCGATAATCATTTATGCCTATCATGCCCACAATCCTTTTACGGTAGCCCGCGTGGTATGTTCAGGCCTTGCATCAACCTATATCCTGATGCGAATAATTTTAAACGCTAAATATTAATTTAATGTGCGTAGAATAATATAGCGCGCTTGAACGCCAAAATGAATTCTAGCAGCGCAATTTTGCCGAAA
>MELI01000073.1:0-3927 GCA_001767575.1 Candidatus Aquicultor primus
AGTCGACCACATCCTTGATCTATGCCCACGGGGACGAGTTTTAATCCCGTAGCCGTTACCGGCGACCGAGCGCCGGCTGTTTGAAGGTGTGCGCCAAGCGTGGTATGCTGCATCTACTGATTGCGTGTTTTGACGCAAATCTAATGGTGATGCGCTGCAAGAAAGCGCTACGATTTGGTAGTATGCCGTGAAGCTCATGATGTTTCCGGCGCTACCGATACTAGTAGTGAACATGAAAGTTTGAAGGGATATTGATGGACTGGGATAAAGACCTCGCCGAAGCCGCGAATGGTGAAAACGCCTTGTCGAGAACGAACAAGGCTATATACAGGCAATTTGTCGATTGCCAGGTGCCGGCGATGATAGCCGCCAAGCCCGCATACAATCTGGCGCAGATGTATCTGCAGGCGCTCGATTTTAATACCAAGCTCGTCGAGCTTTTCAAGGTCGAGACCACGACGGATTTCGCGGAAAAGATATTGGAGCTGCGCGAGTCGGTTAAGACGCTGCGCTACTTCTCGGAGCGCTTTGCTCGCGGCTATTACACTCTAATGGACAGGCTAAACGCTATGACCGATAAGTGGTATGACGACGAGGGCCGCAAGGATGTTGAAGCGGCGGATGACTTGGATGAGATACTCGATGGCTTGCAGAGCCCTGATTTAGAGAACGGGCTGGACGATGAGTTAAAAGCGCACACGCGCCGCCAAAGCGGCCAGCTAATGCGCAAACTCATAGCCAAAGGTTGCCCCGAGGATGTGTCGAACTATTTTGTCGACAACCTCTTCGAACTGAGGGTGGAGACGACCAACCTTATCGCTCATATAGACAGGATGATAAGTCTCGATGACGAATTCGAAGACCTGGTCCTCGATGTCGAAGAAATCCTGGTCGAGATATCTATCCCTTGGATAGGCTTTAGTCCGGGCGAGACTGCGCACGCGCTCTGGCATATCGGAGACCACGATGAAGACAACTTCTTCTTCATGGGCTTCCTGGGCTGGTCTTTGGCGGTTCTTGAGAACTTACAGGACAATATAGACAACCTTTAGCCCTCTTTTCCAGACGCAATTAAAAGTCTCGAATGGATAATCCCGCAAATCATCGCTTGTTAGCCGGAAATCTTATAAAATGGACTAAGATATGGAGTTAGCAGGCTAAAGAACGTTTGGCCAATAGAATCAAGCCGGCCATATCGGCAAGGTGGACTGGATGAACAACAAGAGGTTCGTTTTTAGCTTATTCATTACCGCGCTCTTCGTTCTCTTAATTCCCGCAATCGCGCAAGCAAACAGCATGTATCTAGGTTCTTCGGGGCTTCCCCTTAAAACCAAAGAGAGCGCATCGATAACACTGGAGCGCCAGGTCATGCAAGTATGGCTGCGTTATGGTTATGCGGAGGTTGAAAACGTATATCAATTCCATAACTCCGGCGAAGCCCAGACATTTTTTATTGGTTTGCCGGAGGAGATAAACACCAAAGACCAGTTAAAGTACGGGGTTTATAATTTTAGCGCCTATATGGACGGAGAGTCGGTCGATGTCAAGACGGCTAAGACCAATGACGAGCAGCTAGGTTTTATGAACGGTACTATAAACTGGCATAAACACGAAGTCTTTCTCGCAGAAGGTCAGCGCCGAATCGTCGTACACCGCTATTGGCTGCGGATATCACCGTCAAAGAACAAGTTGCTGATTAATTTGGCGCCGGCGGCAAGTTGGAAAGGCACGGTCGGCCATGCCGATTATATCTTACACCTGGCCGGAGGTTTGACAGAACAGAATGTGGTATACCCGAAGGCTCTCGGGGAGGTCGCCGGTAAGTATGCGATACAACCGGCCGGTTTTGAAGCCAGTCAAAACCAGATGCGCTGGACCCTCGATAACTTTGAGCCAAATGACGAAATCAGCGTCGAGATTTTCGGCAAGAAAAGCAGGCAACTGTCGCGGTTGAGGGTATCCTTAGTCTATACCGACGGCAATACCGTCTTTGAGGGAACCAACCTTTTCGACGAGGATTTCGCGAGCGCCTGGGCCTATGGAGGACCGGGTAAAGGCGAATGGCTTATAGCATACTTTGAAAAAAAGAAGTGGATAAGGGAAGTTCGCATAATTCCGGGGTATGGTCAATTAGAGAGCATGTACAAGTATTTCAACCGCCCGCGCCTTATCACCGTTTATTTTAGCGATGGTACCAGACAGCAATTCGAACTTAAAGACCGTCTGGAGATGCAGTTTCTCAAAGTCAAGCCGACTCAGACGCAGTATGTGAAAATCGATGTCGACAGCGTCTATAAGGGAATCTATCCGGATGTCACCTATATAAGCGAAATCGAGTTCAGCGATATTGCCTCGACGTCGAGAATTGAGCCGGACCAATGGAAGATCGGTTTGAAGCAGGCCAGCGAGGTAGAGGGCAGCTCGAGCTATTCCCTCTTTGATTTAATAACCATCGCCGCCGCCGCCGCCGTCTTCCTGCTCATCGGCTGGCAGCTGTTTTTGCTTATGAGAAATAGAAAAAAGAAGGAAGAATTCGAATAGTCGCTCGATTCGCCGCGCGCCGAGTTGCGGTGAGGGCTAAAGAATCAACCGTATCAGCTGTTATTGGGTGCTCTTGATTTCTACCTCGGTGCTCTTGCTGACATAGACCGGCTGTTTGATTATCGGCTCGAATTTTCCTATGGAGTAAGAAGCGCTGGTGATATCCATAATGGTGGTTATGGGCGCTCCGACCAATTTTCGTGACTCGCTTAAGATGCTTGTCCGTGAGACCCGCTGTTTTTCGGCCAACCTGTCCAGGTCACCCCTGAGGATATCGATGTCGTTTTCGTTGGCGTCGTTTTTGCGTTCCAATTCGTGGAGTTTTCTCGTCTTGATGATTTGGTCGATGACGAGCTTGTCTATTTGACGCTCACGTCGTTCTATCTCATCGAATTCATCCTCGAGCACGTCTCGCCATTCCTCGATGCAGACGCTTATATCGTTGTATATCTCGACGACTTGGGTGCGGATATTCTGGACAAACTCGTGCGCAAGCGCCCGGTCTAAGTCTTTATTCGTGTTGCTGTTGAGGATGGTCGCGGCTTTAATATCGATGTTGTCGAGGGTGCGGTTGGCGGTCTTGAGGAGCTCGAAGGTTTTTCTGATAGAGTTTCTGGCAAGGTCTTTCTCATTTTTCATCGCCTTTCGCTTTGAGTAGCTATATGTAAACGCCCAAATCGCAATCGTCGCCGTGAACAATAAAAGGACTTCGATTGCGAGCGATGAGGTTTTCGCACCACCTGAAAATTCGGCGTGAAGTCGCACGCCGATGATGATTCCGAGGAAGATATAGATTATAGATAATACAAGTTGCCAGGCTTCAACCTTACTAGAACCTTTGGCCAAAGTAAGGACCCCCAATAGGTGCTGCAATCATTGCTGGAAAAAGCTATTTTGCCAATATTATAGAACAAGCTTAGTAAATAGTTAACCGCTTACAGACAAATTGTGAAAATTATCGAAAGAAAACCGTATCCGGGGCCGGCGTCGTGACGCTTTTATGAGTTAATGAGGTTTTAGCCAATAAAACATCAAGACTTTGGGAATATCTAAGAAGAATACACAGAGGTGGTGATTGTTTTGTCTGAGTTTGAGCACATGGTCGCAAATGTCGTAGGCCAAATCGGTAAGATGAACACGGAGACCATATTTGGCGAATCCCGGCAGGCCGGCGACAAAGTCATTATTCCGGTTGGTAAGATATCATACGGATGGGGTGGCGGTGGCGGAAAAGGCGAGATGAAGGCGGAAGAGAAACAAGAGGGTGAGGGGAGCGGCTTGGGTATGGGCGCGCATATAAAGCCCGTAGGCTTTATAACCGTCACGCCCGAGAGCGTCTACTATGAGCCGATTACCGATACCGGGCCGCTCGTGGTGATATTCGGA
>MELI01000073.1:3934-7642 GCA_001767575.1 Candidatus Aquicultor primus
TTGGCTGCTTGTTCTTGTCCTATTTCAAGTTGATGGGTAAAGCTATGCTGATGCACAAGGGCCCCCATGCTTGTAAGCGCGGGGGCAAGCGGGGTCTGTGGCATATGCACCACCAGGACAAAGAGGGTGACAAGTAGCGTACTATGAAAGAAGCGCTCTTCTACGAAAAACGCGACGAAAAAGTCGTCAGATGCAGGCTCTGTCCGCATCTCTGTCTAATCGACCCCGACGACATCGGCTTTTGTTTCATAAGAAAGAATATTGGCGGGGTGCTTTATGCGATGGAGTACGGCCGCGTTAGCTCGGCGCAGCTCGACCCCATCGAAAAAAAGCCCCTGTACCACTTTCATCCGGGTTCGACGATTTTTTCAATCGGTGGAATCGGTTGCAATTTGCGCTGCCCATGGTGCCAGAATTGGAGTATCGCTCAACCGTGCGACAGTGCCCCGGGTCTTGCGGTCGAGGACGCGCTGGCGCAACTCACCGAAGAGATGGCCCCTGAGCAGGTAGTCGAGATAGCGCGGAAATATGCTCCCGGAGGATGCGTCGGGGTGGCCTATACCTATAACGAGCCTTTTATCTGGTACGAATACGTCAAGGATATCGCGGTTCTGGTCAAAGAGGCCGGTCTCAACAACGTTCTGGTGACCAACGGCTATGTGCTCGAAAAACCCCTACGCGAGCTGCTTCCCCTCGTCGACGCTATGAACATCGACATAAAAGGCTTCAATGAAGATTTCTACCATCTGCTGGGAGGCCATTTCAGGCCCCCGTTGAAAACCGCCGAAATCGCGAAAAAAGCCGGGTGCCACATCGAAATCACCAACCTTCTCATCCCTGGGCGTAACGACGCAAAAGAGGATATCGAAAAGCTGGTAGATTGGGTAGCGGACAAGCTCGGCAAAGACACCCCGCTTCATTTCAGCCGGTATTTCCCCTCGTACAAGATGACGGACGGGCCTACCCCAATCGAGACATTGCACGCGGCAGAGGCAATCGCCAAGCTAAAGCTCGACTTCGTCCACCTCGGCAACGTCTAACGCCCGATACCGTACTTTCGGATCGCGCGATTTATTCCGGCGCCGTAGTTTGGTATAATTAGCCAGTATGGGCAGGTAATAAAGCCCGGCGATTTGAATTGCGGTCATCATGCAGAGATACAAAATAGACCTTCATAATCACAGCCCCCTAATCACGAGTGATTATCGGGGTCACGCCGAGACAAGCGCCGCCGATATCGTGCGGGCGGCTCAGCTGGCGGGCCTCGATGTGCTCGGTATCAGCGACCATTTTGCGGTGGATTTTTTCAGGGTCGTCTATGACACCGCCGCAGAGTTGTTTGCGGCCGGCTCGCACAAGCTCCTGGTCGTGGCCGGAAGTGAACTTAAAATCACTTGGAGCGGTGAAGAGGTACACCTGATAACATTGTTGCCGCCCTATTCGGCTGAAGCCGGGTTCGAGGAATTGATGGGCTTCTTGGATTTTCCGAAGGCTGAGCGCATCATCGAACTGTTGCCGAGAGTTCTTATCGAATTCGACCCTGTGCGTGTGGCGGAAAAGGTCGCTTTGCTGGGCGGAATGACCTTTATCGCCCACATCGACCGTTTTTTCGGGGATTATTGTCTGATGAACCGCCCTATCGTCGAGCACCTCGTCCAAGATGCCCCATTGTCGGCGATTGAGGTTGTCGATAAGAAGAACCGTGAGATCCTGCGTGCGCGCACCAACGGTGTTCGGCAAATCCAGTCATCGGATTCTCACAGCGTCAACGAGATAGGTAGGCGTTACTCGGAGCTTGCCATGGAGGACTTAAGCTTTGAGAGTTTAAAACAAGCTCTCCTGATGGAGGATTCCTAATAGCTAACTCTCGTCTTGCAGCTCGAATTCGTTTAGCCGTTTAGGCCAGTAGATGCCGTTGAACGGCTGGAGCTTGGCGCTCATATATTTGATGCGGTCTAGCTGGTTGAGGACCATCGGCATCATCTCTTTGCCCTCGATTCGCCCGAGACTTCCGTAAACGCACGACTTCTCGCTAAAGACCTTAACATCGTCCGCGTAGGTATATCTGCCGAGCATAAGGAGCGGGACCGGCTCGCCGGAGTGCAGGAGCCGCGTGCCGCTCGGGGTGCCGTGGTCGCCGGTGATTATAATAAGGTTATCGTCGCTGATAAGAGAGCTTTCAAAGAGATAGCCGAGCCCCTCGTCGAGACTGCTTATGACATCGCGTTTGAGCGCGGGGTCTTTCTTGTGAGCCGCCTCATCGGGGCCTTTGGTGTGGACATGGATGAACTCGTAACCGTCATCGAGCGCTTTTTCGGCTAGCTTGAGCCGGTTTACCAGGTCATCACGCCAGTCGGGGAGGTATTTAGTCCCAATCCAGTTCATCCCTATCTCGGCCGCGAGCCCTTTATACATAAGCCCGGTAGAGACGCTCGCCCCTTTTAAACCGTTTTGTTTTTCGAACGGCCGCAAGAAGCGTTTTCTCCCGCACCACTTTATCAGGAGGAAGTTTATCGGCGGCAAACCGCTCGCCACACGCTCTTTGTTGATTCGGTGCTCCGAGAGGTGCCGGTAGGCCATGCTTAAATACGAGTTCAGGCAAGCCGCCGTCTTGGCCGCTTTCTCGGGTTCGCGCGCGTCTTCGAGCGGCTCTACCTTGATGACCGGCAAATCTTCGATATATGGGTCGGCGTCGGTGACATCTTCGCTCGCCCCGCCCCGCAAGAAGAGAATACCCTCCTGGCGCGTGTTGAAGATGAATTCGCACGAAACGCCGTCTTTCTCAAAGTGTGCTATCTCTTTGGACAACTCGGCACAGTCGTCATCATCGGCGCCCATAAAGCGCCGCATTACCTGCAGGCCGCTCCCTTGTTGTTCAACCGATGAAAAGAGACCGCGGTAGACTACCTCGTCACCGGTTAAGACATGCCCCTCGGCGGTTGCCTCGAAGACGGCCCGGCCGGGGTAATCTTCTTGCGGGTAACCGAAGATAACGAAGTGGGCGATCTCGCTTGCGGGTGCGTGCCCTCGTCCCAGCGACTGTAGGAGCCCGGTCTGCGCCATAGCGGCCAGTTTGTCGAGGTTGGGCGTATGCGCGGCCTCCAGCGGTGTTCTCCCGTCGAGTTGAGGCCAAGGCCGGTCGGCCAGCCCGTCGAGGATGATCAGAATGGCTTTCATGCTCGTGAACCTACTATGCCCATGAGAACATCTTTAACTATTTGGGAGTAATCGACGCCGCCGTGCGTGCGCCAGGCATCTACGACGGCTTTGCCCGACGGAATCAGGAATTCGTCGAGATATCGCCGGTGGGCTACTTGGTCACAAACGACACCTGTATCAAGGTCGGTATAATTGCCGCTTAAGACGCATTCAAGCTGACGCTGACCTTGCTCCCAGTCGGGGCCGACCAGGCGCCTTATCTCCGCGTTGTCTTCCATACGGCGGATAGGGAGGAGCAGCTCGATGCCGGCGTAAGCGAGTACCTCGACTGAGGCGTCGATACCGAGCGGCGTTTGACTAAGCTTGATTACGCCCTGGTGAGAGTCGCGCTCTCCTGAAATTATAGGTGCGTTGTCGAGGGCTTTGGCTAAGGGCATGCGGCACAGGTGCATATAGAGGTGGCATGCCAGGCATGGTGAGTAAACGCCGAATTCTTGGGCGATGACTGTCGCATACTTGCCGCTGAGCGCGGCCCAGAGCTCGGGATTG
>MELI01000073.1:7659-13513 GCA_001767575.1 Candidatus Aquicultor primus
AAACACGGTGTAGCTCTGCCCGAGCGCGTTTTTGAGGAATTCGATGTTTCGCAGCGGCGAACTCCAGTCGCCATACTCCGTGCCCGTGTATACTATGGTAGGTAATACCGCATCGATGTTGTGCGTCTCGCACACCTTAATAATAGCCGCCACGCTGTCTCTGCCGGCTATCTCACCGACAGCTAGACCTTCGGTATCTCTTAAGACGGTTAGCCGCTCATGCGCGATGATATTCTCGGGGCGCTCGATGTTGCCGCTCTTCGCAGCGAGATTTTCGAAATTAATTGTGGTTCCTCCTGGGGCTGCTCAAAACTCTATGCTACTATCAACATACCTATTGTATCGACAAACTGCCTTGTTAATCAAACAGCAAAACGTGATAGTTAGCTGGTGTGAAAACATTTATAGCTCAAATGGGGGGGTCTTGATGTCTGAAAGCAAAATCGTGCTCACGACCTGCACGAGGGATTGCCCGGATACCTGTGGAATCAACGCGCGGGTGGTTGGGGGCAGATTGGTCGCCCTCAACGGTGTACGAGAGCACGATATCACCCATAGTTTTTTATGCCGCAAGGCCGCCGACTACATCCGCCGGGTCTACAGCCAGGATAGGTTGCACAAGCCGATACGCAAAGTCGACGGCGAGTGGCGGGAGATGAGTTGGGACGAGGCGTTCACCCTGGTGGCCGCTTTGACAAAGAAGACCGTCGACCAGTACGGCAGCCTCTCGATTTTCCACTACCAGAGCGCCGGCTCGATAGGAGCCTTGAAGATACTGAACAAAAGGTTTTTTAATCTGCTGGGCGGTGTCACGGAGGCGAGCGGCAGCCTCTGCGGAGGGGCCGCTATCGCTGGGCAGACCCAGGATTTCGGTCGGCGAAGCAGCCACGACCCCGGGGATCTTCTCAACGCGCGCGTGATTCTGCTTTGGGGGCGCAATCCGGCCGACACCAACCCGCATCTCATGCCGATTATTAAGTCGGCGCGATCCAAGGGGACAAAGGTTGTCCTTATAGACCCCCTTACGACGGACACATCGCGCTTCTGTGATATGCAGATAAGGCCGCGCCCCGGTATGGATGGGTACCTGGCGCTCGCAATGGCAAAAGCAATTGTAGACTCTGACCGAGCCGACATGCGGTTTCTCAATGAGTGTTGCGACAATACCGACGCGTACCTGGCTATGGTGAAGAGCCGGGATATGGCGGAGCTTGCCGCGATGTGCGGCATCGCGGTCGAAGAAATCGAGCTGTTGGCGCAAGTGTACGCAGGCTATAAGCCGGCGGCTATCGTTTGCGGCTGGGGCCTGCAGCGTTACCAGTGGGGTGCGGAGACTTTTCGTCTGATAGACGCGCTTGGCGCCGTCACGGGTAACTTCGGCATCGAGGGCGGCGGGGTAAGCCATGGCCGTGATAACGACGGCCTCTTCGACCAGAAGGTGAAAGGCAAAGAGTTTGCACGGCACTCGCGCACCATTCCCAAGCCGCTTCTAGCAACGGCGCTGCGCGAGGCGCAAGACCCGCCGATAAAGATGGCGTTTATCAACGGGGCAAACCCGCTCAACCAGTCGCCGGACGCATCATCGGTCGTCGAAGCGTTCAAGGATTTGGACTATGTTGTCGTGCTGGAGCAATTTATGACCGACACGGCGGAGGCCGCCGACATCGTACTCCCGGCAACGACCTATCTCGAAGAGACCGATGTGGTAGCGAGTTTCTGGCACGGCTTTATCGGGTCTGTGAACCCGGCTATCGCGCCGGTCGGCGAGGCGAAGTCGGACTTTGAGATATTTCAGGAACTGGCGAATCGCCTAGGGGTCGGAGAAGAGATGGCGGGGAGCGCCGACGAGTGGCTGGAGCGGATTCTCGAGCCGCTCAAAGGGAAAGGCATCACGCTGGCGTCGCTGCGCGAAGGCCACCGGCGAATCCCGAATCTGCCGGCGGTCCCTTATGAAGGGGGCGTCTTCCCGACGGAATCGGGGCGGCTTAACCTGGTTACGAGTTTTTCGCAACCTCGACTGGGCTCCGATGAGTACCCGCTTATCCTGTTGACGCCCCACTCCCGGCGCTGGGTGCATTCTCAGATTCTACCCCAAGACCATGACGCGCCGCTGGAAGCGAAGGTCAAGCCTGAAACCGCCGAAGCTAACGGCTTGGCTGACGGAGTGACTGCGACAGTCGTATCCGACGCGGGAAGCCTTGCGGTTGTGGTAAAGCATGACGAGGGCGTGCCTGTTGGGGTCGTCAGTATCGAGCAAGGCCGCTGGATGAAATACCACCAGTCGGTCAACCAGCTTACCTCACCGATTATGAGCTTCGAGGGCGACAATGCGTGCTACTACCAGACGACCGTGAAGCTCGTGAAGTAGGACAACGCCATCTACTACGTCAACCTCCATGTCGATAGGATCTGGCCGGCTACTCCGCCGACGCGCCGGTTTTTCTTGGGCGCAAAGCCATGGTCTAAGAACCCGCTGACATCTTTGGTTATCGAAGGAGAGTCCACGGCTCGAAAAGCATGTATAACTCTTGTTTGGTCAAGCCGGTAGCCTCGAAAGAATAATCCGGAAATAACGGGCAACATTCGTAAGTTTGCAGGCGTATCCGGATTATTAGAGAAAACGTTCTATATTAAAAGACGTTACACAAAGTATCTTTTAACGGATAGAATATTTAAGGGTTAACTATTTAGGGGTTGTAATGGAACTGCCGAAATGGCTTGAGCTTACATTATTTATAGGCGCTTGGTTAGTCGCTCTCATCAGGCTGCGTTACGGCATCAAGGCTTACCTTTCACGGGGGAGTATCTTTGGTGTCGGCAGAAGGTATTCCCGGGTGGGTTTCGTCGCCAATACCGGCTATGCGATAACGGCGGCTCTATTGGGGGTATATTTCCTGCTCGCTTATCTCGACCACGGCGCGGCGACCCTGTTTTTCGGGCTGGGCGCGGGGCTTCTCGTCATCGTCGTGATACTTGAGTTGACCTTCAGGAACCGCGACCTGAAGAGCGGATAGTCTATAGCCCACACCGGGTACCCCACCCATCCTACAGCATAAGCATATAATATCACACTAATACTGAGGGAATACTTGACAACAATGTTTAGACGCGATACCCTAGGGGGTATAAAATATTAAATTGTTCTTGGGGGTATATATGGCGAAGAAGATACTAGTCAAGGCGGAAATCGACCAGAATAGGTGCGACCGCTCGCCGGGTTGTCCGGCGCGTAGGGCGTGTCCGACAAATGCGATTGTCAGCGACACGCAGACCGAAACAGTATTTTCGTATTTTGGATTTGGAACGAAGCCCAATTACTCTATCGAAGAAGATTTATGCGCGGGCTGCGGAGTTTGTACAGCACGGTGCCCGATGGGCGCCATAACGATGCGATAGGAGGAGCTGCCATGAGCGCAACCGAAAAAGCCGATGCGATGATGGAAGACCAACATGCGATAAAGGTGACGGAGTTTAAGGAAAAAATCAAAGCGATGAGCAAGGAGGAGCTCCGGGACGAACTGGAAATCCTCAATGAGAATCTGGAAGATATCGAGATAGAGAAGCGCCTGATTCTTGGCCAGACCGGTGTTCACATCAACGCCGTGGCCATCGACGAGTACCGCAATTCGTTTGACCGAGAAATCAAGGCGACGCAGGCGATGATAGATGTAGCTAAAGAAGCCCTAGGGGTTTAGGAGGATAGCATGGAAACAGCAACAAAACCTATAAGAATAGATATTTTTAACGACGGCAACTCATGCGGATTTGGTTGAGGCTCACACGGTCTATCTCAGGCTGAGATAAACTGGATGGTAGTCGACCCACTCAAAAACAACTACGGTGACGCGGTTGCGATCAGCTACTTCGATATAAACGACGAGGGTTTGCATCCCGATATCAAGAGGCTGATAGACGAACACAACCTGCCCGTTCCGTTGACCTTTATCAACGGCGAGAGCGTAAGCGCGGGATATATCTCATATTACGATTTGACCCGAAGGATAGACGGTCTGTTTAAAACTGAATAGCGCGAGAATCGAATAGCGCCGCAATCGAATATCGCGAAAATTAAATAGCGTTACAACTGAATATGGTAGGACATAAAGAGGACAAGCTCCAGGCGACAAGAGCCGGGAGCTTGTTTGATTCTTACCACTCGAGCCTATTGAAGACCAGCCCGGACAGGAGTTTGGGATAGAAGTAAGTCGATTTCTGCGGCATTATCTCGCCTACGCCGGCTATCCCTCGCACATCGTCGACCTTCGTCGGGTTGAGGAAGAACGCCATCTGGTAGGTGCCGCCTGTTACTAATTCGACCGCTTCGTTCTCATTGGTCGTAAATTTTATGCTGTTTTCGATGTTCGTTCCGCCGAACCCCAGGACGCGGTTGATTATTACGTGGTGGAGCATAGTGACGTCGAGAAGCTTCCACGCTTTGGATTCGGGGCCGTCAAGCAACTGCAGAATCCCCGCTTCGTTTTTTAAAGTAAGCAAGTAGAACGTGCCGTTGCCCATGTAGACGCCGATTGAGTGCTTGTCGGCATTGGCCGCGAGTCCGGCCATCACCTTATCGACCGTCTCCATTTTTTCGACCGCAAAGACATGCTCCAAGTTCGCCCGGAATTTGTCGTTGTTTATCTTAGGGAGGTTCTTCAGCATCCGGTGCGTCGGCAATATGGTCAAACCTTCGCTATCCATGTTGACGAACATCATCATCGTAAAGTCGAACGCCCTCCCACCGGAATCGTCGCCGGTGGCCTTGCGCATCTCATCGCGATAATTGATGGCGGTCTCGTAACGATGGTGACCGTCGGCTATATATAATGGTTTATCGAGCATGAGTTCTTGTATCTCTGCTATCACGGCCGGGTCACTGATTGCCCAGAGCCGGTGGATAATGCCGTCGACTTCGATATCGACGCGTGGCTTCTCGTTCGTGTGCCCACGAAGAATCGCATCGACATTGTTCTCCGGGTCGGAGAAGAGGCTGAAAATCTGGCTGAAATTCGTGCCGCACGCGCGCATCAGGCGGAGCCGGTCGGCCTTGGGTCCTTTTAGCGTGCGCTCATGGGCTTTGATTTTTCCGGTCGAGAAGTCCTCGACCCTGGTGAGCGCGATGAACCCGATTCGGTTCATCGTCACACCCCTGACCTCGTATTCTTGTTCATAAACATAGATGGACGGCTCTAAGTCGCGCACCAGGACGCCTTTTTCGAGCCAGTCGCTATATGTGCTCCATGCTCTCGCGTATTTATTGTTTTTGGAGCCGTCGGTCGACGAACCCTGAGGAAGTTCCAGGCGCACCACATTATATTTGCTGTTCTTTAAGAGCGTTTTATGGGCTTCTTCGCCTATAACATCGTATGGAGGAGCGACTACCGTAGACAGGTCTTCAACAATGCTCTTGTTATACAACACGCCCTTCAAAGGTCTAATCTCTGCCAATCTTAACAGTCTCCATTCGTTTAGTCTCGCAGCGGCTTGGTCTGTTATTATGCCTTAACGGTGCTATCTTAAATATACTAAGGAAACAGCCTGTTTAATGCAAGAACAATGGCAGATATTGTGAAAAAGTGAAGGTTGTTTAAGCTCGTTGTTTAGTGAGACCGTTGAGCTGCTCAGCGTTGTGTGGTAGTGTAGTGCGCTCTGTCGCTAGCCGGCTCGCCGAGGGCGGCCAAGCTCTTTTCTTTGCCGCCCTTCAGGGGTCGCAACGGGGATTGATTTTGCTGCCGGCGCTCTCTCTGGTATTGCCGCTTTTCGGGCCTGGCGCGAGTTTTGCGCGCGCGCAGCGAGCGCCGTGTCGAGTCGGACGATGTAGCCTTCGCCGAACCTTCCGCCGAGCACGCTGCCGGCT
>MELI01000073.1:13572-16870 GCA_001767575.1 Candidatus Aquicultor primus
CGAGCCCATGACATCGATGCTCAGCGCGTTGCCGACTATAACTATAAACGTACCCGTAAAAAATAGCGTTAAAGCGCTGGTTACTACGACCAAAACGCCGTTTATCAAACCAGCGATGGCGGCCATGCGACCCGAAACGTAGCCGCCGGCAAAGAACGCCGTGAATACCGAGACAAAAAGGGCAACGTTCAAATAAAAGCCGCCGAGCTGTTGCTCACCGGTGAGCAACAAGGAGATGTCGACGCCCGCATATAGCGCAAGGCCTACTGCTCCGAACAGCATTACCAGAAGCATAAAACTGCTGATAATCCAACCAACGAAAACTGCCCCCAGCTTTACGTGTGACCTTGCCATTGCTGCCTCCAGACTTTTTCAACTTCGATGTTAATTATTGCTTTCCAGTGGGTCGAAAAGCGCGCATGTTCGCGAAATCCCTGCCGATGCGGGTTCTAATGCCACGCATGATAGCAAGCGACAGCCTTAGCTGTTCTTACCTAATTTTGCCCGGATAATAGCGGATTAAACGCCTTTTCGCGCTATTTTAGAAGAAACTGTCTTTTGGTGTAGTAGGTTCTTTTCAATCCACGGTTTCAAGGGCAAGCGTTAGCCGGACTGAAGCAAGAAATCAGGTCTTGAACGCTAAAAAAGAAAAATTATAACTGGTAAAAAGCGGGAAAACTGCGGCCATCCGTAGAACTCTATTGCATGTGAGCAGGTTAGGCGCGTATCAGGAAGGGTGCGGTGAGTCGTTAATCATAGTTTCCATGTTTATGGAGTAACGCGTGCTGTTGCAATTACATGATGCAATTGTACATCCTATACATTATTGGAGAGATGACCGGCCCGGTTTACATCCGCCCGAGCCCGGCCTTGATGGAGGTGACGCTCAGCCAAAACCTGAAAACCTGTTGCTATGCTTTTTGTAGGTGTAGTGGTTTGTAGCGCGTAAGACGAAAGCCTGTGTTGCGTGGATCGATGTGCGAGTTTTGGGTTATAGAACGCGAAGGCGGCAACCGGCCGTTACCAGGGACTCTGGTGCCGAGTCGTTTAAGTGCGAAATTAGCCCGTAACCTGTCGTGTAGGCGTTTGTCGGATTATGAGCGGGGGATAGCAATGCGTGACAACCAGTGGCTTCGGAGCAGGCTTGATCAGATTTGGTCGGAATACTACCCCGACGTCCCCAAAACAGAGAACGTAATAATTCATTTTAGCAAGAGATGTAGAAGTAGGTTGGGCTCTATTCGCCTGGTTGATGAGCGAGTCAGTGAGATTAGGATAAACGGTCTTCTAAAAGAGAAGGATATGCCCGATATCGTTTGCGAAGCCGTCATAGCGCACGAGTTGACGCATTATGTACACGGTTTTGGCTCAAGAAGACCACAGCTTTACAAGTACCCGCATCGCGGCGGGGTCGTTGCTCGCGAGATGATACGTCGGGGTCTTGGCGAGTCGCATTATGCGGCGAAGGATTGGATAAATACCAATTGGCTCGAGTTTTACGGTGAGAAGATGAAACAGAGGAATGCTTAACGTTAAAGAACAACACACTAGGGAGCCGGTTTTGGAAGATAATTCTTACGCACTGTTTCAGAAGGGAATGGGCCTGCTGGAGGACAAGCATCCGGCGCAGGCCGCTTTGGTTCTGGAAAAAGTCAAAGTAGTCCACCCCGAGAAAGCCTCGATACGTGAGGCTCTCGGACGAGCATATTTCAACCACGGTCAGTATCGTCTGGCAAAAGAGGAGTTCTTAAAGGCAGTCGAAATTGAGCCGACCAACGATTATGCGCATTTTGGCCTGGGCCTTTCTTTTAAAAAGATGGGCGACAGGCGCATGGCGCGCCGGCACTTAAAGCTGGCGGCTATTATGAAGCCGGACGATAAATATATCTCAGCGCTCGTCGGCCTCTCGGGTTAGCCCAGGCCGGTTTATCCCCGGCTTTGGTGTCGATGTCTAAGCCGACGGTGTCCTTATTGTGTGAGCGCTGTGAAGAATGTGCGGCCACCATGTAATACTGTTTTTTGGGTACAAAAGATGGAGACTCTTATGAGCTCCATCTTTTTTAGTCGAGGGGTCTGTAGCGATGCCGCTTAGGTAAATGCGACTGGTTGAAAACGCGCGCGGGAGGTTCGTGTGATGAAGAAGAAGCGGAATATTCTCGTCGAGAAGCTGGGCGCAAACCCGGTCTTCGAGAATGTGGTCGAGATTGTAGAGCGCAAAGGGGCGGGTCACCCCGATTCCATCTGCGACGCTGTGATGGAAGAGATTTCAATCGCGCTCAGCCGCGAGTATTTGAGTTGTTGCGGAAGGGTGCTTCACCACAATATCGACAAGGGATTACTCATCGCGGGTGAGGTCGAGCGCAAGCTCGGAGGCGGTCGGGTTGTCGAGCCGATGCGTCTTATCATCGGCGATAGGGCGACTTTCGAGTTTAATGGCCGGCGAGTTCCGGTCGAGAAAGTAGCTGTACGTGCGGCTAAGAAGTGGATTCGGGATAATTTGCGCTTTGTCGACCCGGATAATGATTTTAAGTTCGACGTTGAGCTCAAACCCGGCTCTCCCGAACTCTCCGATATCTTCAGCCGCAAGGGGGAGTTGCTAGGGGCAAACGATACTTCCGCTGCGGTCGGCTACGCGCCGCTCAGCCCGACCGAGAAGATGGTTCTCGGCGTCGAGCACCATCTCAACTCGTCCGCCTTTAAAGAGCGGTTTCCGGAAGCCGGTGAGGATATTAAGGTCATGGCGTATCGTACCGGCCGCGAACTCCATCTTACCGTCGCTATGCCTCTTATAGACCGTTTTATCGAAAGCGTCGACAAGTATTTTCATAAAAAACGAGAGCTGCTCGACTATACGACCGCTTTTGCCAACGACAAGACGGAGCGCGACTTTAAGAACGTGTTCGTCTACCTGAACATGCTGGACGCTCTCGACCGCGGACTCAACGGTATCTATTTGAGTGTCACAGGTACCTCGGCTGAGGACGCAGATTCGGGTGAGGTGGGTCGCGGAAACCGTGTCAACGGTGTCATTGCGCCCAACCGGCCTATGGGCACCGAGGCCGCCGCCGGAAAGAACCCCGTAAGCCATGTGGGCAAGATATACACTATTCTCGCTCATCGCATCGCTAACGAGATTTACAACTCCATCGAGGGTGTTCGCGAGGTCTACGTCTGGCTTTGCAGCCAAATCGGCCAACCTATCGATGACCCGCGCGTCGCATCCGCGCAGCTGATCCTGGAGTCCGGCGCATCCATCGATAAGCTTGAGCCGCTCGTAAAAGGGGTCATCGACCTCGAG
>MELI01000074.1:0-3914 GCA_001767575.1 Candidatus Aquicultor primus
AGGCTCGAAGACGATTACCGACGATGACATAAAAGAAGTATTTAAAAGAATCGAACGGCAGGCTATCGGTGGATATTGCGGGTTGACCGGAGTTTGCGGAATCACACCCGCTATAGGGGCATGTTTTGCGATACTTCTCGGCTCAAAATGCGGCAAAGATATCGAGCAAAACATTACCATGGACGCGGCGACTCGGGTCTCAGAGGCGATTAGAGACCTGACGGGTCCAAGTTGCTGCAAGGCGTATGTAAGGGCGGCCTTGCTTGTTGCATCGAATATGTTAGAAGAGAAGTTCGGCGTGGTGCTTCCAATTAAAGAGCGGGAGAAGTCTTGTGCCTATATTGAGAAGCATCCTCATGGTTGCAGAGGTGACAAGTGCCCATATTTTGCGCGACAGCCATAACGCATTGGAAATGCACGGTACTGCCGGTGCGGTTCTCTCGACTTTCTAAAACAATTCTGCTATCATATCAACGCAGTTTAGAGATGTATTTTGCCGGTTTCTCTAGCGGCTCAAATATTAATAACACCTTGTCGGGGTGAGTGAAGCATCGCCCAAGGCGAGGCCGGAGAAGAAATTTCCAGCGTACATGCGGACGTAACTCAGTTGGTAGAGTCACAGCCTTCCAAGCTGTTGGTCGCGGGTTCGAATCCCGTCGTCCGCTCCAGAAAACCGAGGGGAGTATCCCGGAAGCCCTTTAAGCGTTTAAGATGGCCAAAGGCCTCAGTCCGGCGGTCTCTCGTAGTTTTTAATCTCAAGCATGCGCCCGTAGCTCAGCTGGATAGAGCATCGGACTTCTAATCCGAGGGTCACAGGTTCGAATCCTGTCGGGCGTGCCGCATTAGAGCCCCGGCGCGGGCTCTAATTTTTTCCTCTACCGGATCGGATATGGCGAAGAACCCCAATCATGAGCAGAGAAAAGACTGCGACCAAGGTTCCAGTCTCGTTTGTCTCAAAGGAGCGCTTGCTACTACTGACCGCTTAAAGCGCCGACAAATAGCACTATGATGCCGATTACTAGGAGCATTACCAACAAGAACAATGCGATGAGCGGGATGAAGAAGGTCCAGACCGCTCGGGCCGTCGAGAAATTGTAATTCTCGCGTATGCCGATTATCGTGAGGACGATAGTCCAAAGGGTAAAGGGCAGCGAGATGATTCCATAGAGCGATATGCTGACACCGAGCATATAGTCGAGCAGGCTAAGCGGTGTCGAGATGATCATTGGAAAGCTCGCGAAGCCGACTGCGCTGATGAGGCCGGGAAATTCACCCTTTCCTTTGAGTAACGATGCAATAAGATGGAGTATCCCGGCAGAGATGAACATTCCTAGCAAGCTAAAAAATGGGGTTGCGACGACGGTAAAGATAACAATAGAATGTGGGTTGAACATGGGTATGCCGCTTAGGTCCGGTATCTGTTCGAACGAGTTGAGCGTACCCGGTATCGAGGCGAACGCCCCTATCCAGGCGACCGCGACGTATATGAGTATACCCACGGCAACTAGTTTGTGTTTGGCGACGTAACGCAGAGTCTCGACCGGGTTAGCGATTACGCCGTAGAGTAGCTCGGTAATCGTGCGTTTCTCGGATTTCCCTGGCGGCTCTTCGGCCATAGCGTGTTCGATGGAATCAGAGGTTATATAGTCTCCGGCGTCAGATAGTTCTTCGCTTTTGCCCGGCTCTGATTGAGATTCTTGAGGGTCAATTGATTGCTTCTCACCCATCATCGCGGCACCTTCGCCGCTTTCAATTAGCCGTCCTTCATCATCGCGGCCGCTGTTTTTGTCTTTGTCCAAGGCTATAGCCCTCCATCATACTTATATTGTGGTGTTCCGTAATTCGCGCGCAGGTGCTCCAGCATCATCAAATCGCTTCCTAATACTTTTAGTTTGATGAGGTCTCGAATGTATATACCCGGAGATCCGAAGACATCATTGAAGAGACCCGGAGGCCTGTATTCTTCTACTATAGGGTCTTCGATTTTGGCGAGTTTTGCCGCCGTGTCGATTGCGGTGTCGTAGCCGCCCAAGATGTCGACGAGGCCGAGCTTTTTCGCTGTGGTGGCGGGGAAGAGCTCGCCGGTGGCCAGCTCTTCCACCTTTGCTCGCTTGAGCTTGCGTCCTTTTGCCACGTCATCGATGAATTGGTTATATATCTCATCTGAGAGCGCTTGGAATTTTACTTCTTCCTCGGGAGTGAGCGTTCTCTGGAACATGTCTTTGTGCTTGCCCGACTTTATCGTCTGCAACTTGATGCCGAGTTTATCCATGAGACCCGATAGATCGGGTATCTGGGAGATGACGCCGATGCTTCCGACCAGGCTGCCTCGTTTGGCTACTATCTTGTCGGCTTGCGAAGAGATATAGTACGCGCCCGAGGCGACGGTATCGCCCGCAAAAATGACCCCGGGGTTTTCGCTTTTGCCGACCAGCTCGGCGATTTCTTGTGAGGCGCCGACCGCACCACCGCCGCTGTCTATCTTTAATATGATGGCGCCTACGGCAGGGTCATCGTTCGCTTCTTCCAGGCGATCTCTGACGAATTTCGGGGTGATGCCGCTCCCCGCTGAAAGGAGTGAAGCATCTTGGCCTTCGGCTATAGTCCCGCTCAAGCTGATAAACGAGATAACGTCGCCGTTTCCGCCGCGAACTTGGTCAATGCTGCCGAGCGCCAATACGATGATGGCGACGAGCGAGATGGCTACGACGGCAACGATGCCCGATATTACGATGGTACTTTTCTTCACGAAAATCCTCCTATATGCTCTCTTGCGAAATTGCAAATCGTTGACTCGGCTTTTCCATGTATTGACTGTACCCAAAACTGAAGATAGCTATCGTACGTAGTTCGTTATGCCGCACGCAAAATCCTCTTAGGCTCGAGACGTTTTGAGGCATGCGCAAAAAGGGCGGTTGTAAGCATTGTCAACGTTTTAACGTTTATCGCTTGACACCGGTGCGGCTAATTGACAAAATTAGTAATAGGGAGCCGAACAGGGTTCTATATCTGGCAGCACTCATCACACCTTATTCGCACTTTTTCAATCAAACAATTACACCACGAGGATGTTAGCGTGCCCGCTCTTGCTTGCTCGAGCGGGATGCTAATCGATAGCCAAACCGGCCCCTGGTAAGGTAGGTAGTTTCGTCGCGCAAAAGATTCACCGGCGGGTGACTTCAAAATAGAGGATGACGACAAGCTTCATGCATTGAAGACAAGAGCTGCAAACGGGAGGGGATTGCAATGAGTCCAAGGGGCAAAAGAAAAGCAACGCGCACTATTACAACGGTCTTTTTTCTAATCTTGTTTCTACTAACCATGACCTCGGTAGCGCTCGCCGACGCGATGTATTGGTCGACAAAAGCACCAATGCCGACGGCTCGCGCACGCGGAACATCGGGAGTTGTGAACGGGAAGATATATGTCTTGGGCGGTGAAAATACCTCTGGCATCTTGACCAAAGCAGAAGTCTACGACCCGGCGACGAATCAATGGTCGGCGATGACCGATGTGGTGCAGCCGAGGTTTGCAGCGGCCAGCGCCGTTCATGGGCCGACCGGCATGATTTACGTCGTCGGCGGCATGGGCGGCTCGGGTGCGACCAACACGGTAATCCGCTACAACACAGCGGATGGCACGAGTGCGGTCGTGGGCACGATAGGTACCGCGCGTTTCAGGACGAGCTGCGCGATTGTCGGCGACAACCTCTACGTCTTCGGCGGGAGCACGACAGGAATGGGTTGGAGCGAGGCGATAACCTCCGGAGAGATATTCAATCTTACCTCAAATACAGTCACAGGCACCTTTACACTACCGCAAGCGCTTACGCTTAGCGCGGCCGTACGAGTCGGTACCAAGATATATTTGCTAGGCGGCATGAATAGCAGCCTCAATCCGATAAATAATTGCTG
>MELI01000074.1:3986-6319 GCA_001767575.1 Candidatus Aquicultor primus
CGTCGCGTTTTCGAGCGGCAAACTATATGTGATAGGCGGCGCTACCGGCACCGGTCTTCCGCCGGCGAGTTTCTCGTCTTATGTTCAGGAATACAACCCGGCCACCGATTCGTGGAGCATAAAGGGCTCCATGGCTACGCCGCGCTACGCGATGATGGGAGGAGTCGTCAACGACGTTCTCCATGTCATAGGCGGTGACAACAACGTCGGCGTGCTCAATGTCAACGAAAGCGCGTATCTTCAGGGCGGTACAATCGATGCTCAAACCTCGTTCTCAAGCAACCAGGCGACGGTTGGCGGAGCCGGCATAACATTTCCGGCGTCGACCAGCGGCATCATGGCCGTGAGCGTAGGCAGCACCGGACCGAGTGCTGCGCCCGGCGGCGTGGGCTTCCGCGGCGAGTATTATGATGTTTCAACCTCGGCTCTATATGCAGGGAATCTCACAGTAACGATTCCCTATAGTGAGAGCGCGATTATCGGGCCCGAGGCGAATCTGAGGCTCTACCACTGGAACGGTGTCGCATGGCAGGACGTTACGACATCGGTCGATACAAATGCTAATACCATAAGCGGCTTGACATCGTCTCTCTCACCATTCGTAGTCGGTGAGGCGAGCGGCACCGGCGCGTCGACCATCGGCTTTGGTATAAACACCAATATTCTGATGGCGCTTGCTTTGATGTCGGTCTTGGTGGGCATCGGTTTGCTGCGCGAGCGCTATGTTCTCGCTGAGAATAAATAGGGACTAATAGATCAAATCGAAAAAGGCGGTCCGTTTCAGGGCTGCTTTTTTATGCGCTCGATCAACGCACTGCTTTCGTGAGCGCTCGTCGGTCTCCATAAGGGCTAATACACAGCAATGAAAAGCGGTAAGCCTTGAATAATGAACAAAATAGTTTTAAAATAAGATGGTTGCCGTCGTTTAACGCGGCAAAACATGGTGATCGTAGCTCAATTGGTTAGAGCGTCGGACTGTGGCTCCGAAGGCTGTGGGTTCAAGTCCCATCGGTCACCCAGGAAAAAGTTGCCCCCTCGGGGCTATTTTTTCTAGAGAGTCGATTCTCTCGCAGACTCTCGATAGATAGAGGGAATAGACGGGCACTTAGCTCAATTGGCAGAGCAGCGGACTCTTAATCCGGAGGTTACAGGTTCGATTCCTGTAGTGCCCACAGAATACCGCCTTCATCGGCGGTATTCTCGACAAAACATGTTTGCGCTTCGAAGAGCTGGTTTATGTCGTTCGGAGACCGGCACCGGGAATGCGAGGGTGGCGGAATTGGCAGACGCGCTAGACTTAGGATCTAGTGGGGCAACCTGTGGGGGTTCGAGTCCCCCCTCTCGCACAGATGGCCGGCAACGGCAGCATCGCATAAGGGCATGGGTTTTAGCATTAGTCGGAGTTTTTCTAGCGCAAGCTCGGGCCAACAGCTATTATTTGTGCTCTTTCGTTTCATGTGGGCACAAATAGTGGTAGTAGTATAATGATAGACGTTACGTCTAAATAGGAGGCTAATCTTGAAGACTGAAATCGAAAAGTTGGATGAGAAGAACACGGTACTTCTCACAGTGGAAGTCCCGGTGGATACGTTTGAGCGGGCGATTGATGAGGCATATAAAAAGATATCGAACCAGGTAGTGATTCCGGGCTTCAGAAAGGGCAAGATACCTAAGACTATTATCGATAGCAGGGTCGGTAGGGAGTCGGTGCAGGAAGAAGCGCTTCAATCCGCCTTGCCCAGGTATTATGTCGAGGCTCTTCAAGGGACAGGCTTGGACCCGGTTGACCAGCCCGAAGTAGACATCGTTCAAGTCGGAGATGATATGCCGTTGAAGTTTACGGCTAAGGTAAAGATCAAACCCGAGGTAACGCTTGGGGAATATAAAGGCATTGAGGTTACGAAGCCACCAATAGAGGCGAGCGAAGCAGAGGTGGATGAGCAACTTGAAGCTATCAGGAATAATTTTGCGAACCTGGAGCCGATTGAAGATAGGGCCGTACAAGACGGCGACTACGCGCTCATTAATTTTGATGGCTTTATCGATGGTGAGCCATTTGACGGCGGTTCGGCCGAGGACTATTTATTGGAGATAGGCTCAGGAACCTTTATCCCGGGCTTTGAAGAGCAGATTGTCGGTGTGAAAAAAGGTGAAGCTAAAGATGTGACCGTGACGTTTCCCAAGGACTATGGTAGCGAGCAGCTAGCGGGGAAAGAAGCGGTCTTCAAAATTCTTCTGAAAGAGATAAAGGAAAAGAAACTCCAGAACCTCAATGATGACTTTTCAAAACAGGTTGGTTTTGACACGCTCGACGAATTGAAATCCGATATTAA
>MELI01000074.1:6328-11776 GCA_001767575.1 Candidatus Aquicultor primus
AGGAAGCGCGGTTGACATTGTCACTGAAGCCGCCGAAGTCGAACTCCATGATGTTATGGTCGAGCAAGAGCTCGATACCATGGTCGAGGATTTCGAAGAAGAGGTAAAAAGGCAGGGCGTCGAACTCAAACAGTATCTGGACATGGTCAGCTCAAGCATCGAGGAACTACGAGCGGAATGGAACGAGCGAGCTCATCACAGGGTAAAAAGTCGTCTTGTTTTGGACACTATTGCCACGCAAGAGAAGATTGTCGCCGGTGCCGAAGAAGTCGATAATGAAATGAAGAAAGTGGCGGCAGCTACCGGACGCGATTTTGAAGAAGTAAAACAGATATTTATGATGCAAGGCAATATGGGAACACTTGCCACTAGAATAAAACTCGCCAAGACCATCGATTGGCTGGTCGAGCAAGCGAACATAAAAACCGGCGAAGAACCGAAAGCTGAAGAAAAAGAGGATAAGAAGGCGAAAAAGAGAAATACGAAGGAAGAGGCTGCGGAAGTGACTGAGGAAGAGAAGGGGACGGATTAATGAGCGAGATCATCACGAACCAGTTAATACCTATGGTTGTCGAACAGACGGCTAGAGGTGAAAGGGCTTACGATATCTACTCAAGATTATTGACGGAGAGGATCATCTTTTTGGGTACTCCTGTCGACGACAACGTCGCCAATCTGGTAATCGCCCAGCTACTACATTTGGAGTCGGACGACCCCGAGAAGGATATCAGTATTTACATCAATAGCCCGGGTGGGGTTGTTACCGCCGCCCTGGCGATGTATGATACAATGCAATATATAAAGCCGGACGTATCAACTATCTGTATAGGTCAAGCAGCTAGCGCCGCAGCGCTGCTCTTGGCAGCGGGAGCCCCCAATAAGCGTTATGCGCTTACGAACGCCAGGGTATTGATTCATCAGCCACACGGTGGGGCCACTGGTCAAGCGGTCGACATCGAAATCCAGGCAAAAGAGATTTTGCGGACACGAAAGGTCCTCGACGAGATACTCGCTGTCCACACCGGGCAAACGGTTGAGAAGGTACACGACGATACGGATAGGGATTATATTATGACTGCGGCGGAAGCGAAAGATTACGGCATTATTGACGAAGTCGTAACGCAACGTAAGAAGTAAGGGAGGTAGCAATGGCCAAATTCAGCGAGAATGAGCAGTTGAAATGCTCGTTTTGCGGAAAAAGCCAGCGCCAGGTCAAGAAACTCATCGCGGGTCCCGGTGTGTATATCTGTGATGAATGCATAGACCTGTGCAACGAAATAATCGAAGAAGAGCTAACAGAAGAGGTCGAATTCAAGCTGGAAGATCTCCCGAAGCCAACGGAGATATATGGCGTGCTCAACGACTACGTCATAGGCCAAGAGGTCGCAAAAAGGATTCTATCGGTAGCGGTTTATAACCATTACAAACGCATTCAAGTCGGCCCGCAAAGCGACGACGATGTAGAGCTTCAAAAGAGCAATATTCTACTTCTTGGGCCGACCGGCTCAGGAAAGACCCTTTTAGCTCAGACATTAGCCAGAACGCTTAACGTACCGTTTGCCATCGCGGATGCGACGGCGCTAACCGAGGCCGGATATGTGGGCGAAGATGTGGAGAACATCTTGCTCAAGCTCATCCAGGCCGCTGATTACGATGTCAAAAGGGCCGAGACCGGCATTATCTATATCGACGAAATCGATAAAGTCGCTCGCAAAAGCGAGAACCCTTCGATAACCAGGGATGTTTCGGGTGAGGGCGTGCAGCAGGCGCTCCTCAAGATTCTTGAAGGAACCGAAGCCAGCGTGCCGCCGCAAGGTGGACGCAAGCATCCGCACCAGGAATTCATCCAAATCGATACGACAAATATTCTGTTTATCGTCGGCGGCGCTTTTGCGGGTCTCGATAAGATAATTCAGAACCGCATAGGCAAGAAGGGCTTGGGCTTCGGTGCTGAGCTTAGAAGCGAAGATGAGAAAGGCGCGATTTCAGTCGTCGGCGAGGTTTTGCCGGAAGACCTGTTAAGATTTGGTTTGATACCGGAGTTCATCGGAAGGTTGCCGGTAATCGCAACAGTCAGCCAGCTTAGCGAGGAAGACCTTATCAAGATACTCGTTGAGCCGAAGAATGCTCTTATCAAACAGTATAAGAAGTTCTTCGAGTACGATGGAGTCGAGCTGGTATTTACCGAGGGATCGCTCGGAGCTATAGCTAAAAAGGCTATCGTGCGAGGGACGGGCGCCCGTGGACTGAGGGCGATACTCGAGCATGTGCTTCTCGATGTTATGTACGAATTGCCATCGCGCACGAATATTAAGAAGTGCGTGATAACGAAAGAGGTAATCGAAAACAACATCGAGCCGACGATTCTTACCGAGGGCATGGAAGACGTAGCTTTACCGGAAGACGATACTGAAGTCTCAGCGTAAAGATGTATAGAGCTTATAATAAAGGCAGCTTATCGCAAGCTGCCTTTATTTGTTGGTGATGCCATCGCATAGTTAAACGCTTTTCTCGGTATATATTTATTATGGATAATTACGAACTGGTGCTAAGCAAGCTCATAGAACGACTCGCTAAATTCAATTACGCGATCGTCGGCGACCGGACGGGCGCGGAGTTTGACCTGGAGAACGAGTCGCTAAGAGTGAGATTTCTGGGACAGGATTATTGCGTTACTAAAACCGACTGCAAACCGCTCGGCGGCCACGTCGACGACACCAAAGACGTAATCCTAATTGTCGATTACCTGCTTTCATTTGGAAGCTTCGATGCCGGTGATGATTGGATAGACTTCAGAGACTTGCCTGGGTCGATGCCGTACGATGGGGCGTTCAGGGTTAATGTGGAGATGGTTTTGGAAAAGCACGTCCCCGATATCATCGAGCACAAAGGCGAGCTTGCGAGTGAATTCGATGGTTACGACGCGGTCGGCTTCTCTAATGCCGATTTTGCAGTTGTCTTCCAGGTCTTTCCGCGGGTCGATTGTCTCGTTTTATTATGTGCGGGTGACGACGAGATAGGCGCCGGCGCCAAGCTCTTGTTCTCTTCGAAAGCGCAGCATTATCTTACGACGGAGAGCCTCGCGGCAATAGGGGAGACGCTGACAAGAAGGATTTCCGGCCACGTTTCATAGGTGGGCGCGCGCATCATGGCAGGCACTTCTTATTGACGCCGTAACATTTGTGGTTAGCCCATTTACCTGCTTACACACTCCCATGCCCTGTGGTATTATGTTAAAATGGCTCAGTCCGAGTCCCGACCTTGATTTCTATTTAAAAGGGAGACGAATGTTGGAGGAAACCCTACCTAAAGTTTATAATCCCCACGAAGTCGAAGCTAAGTGGTATGACATATGGGTCGAGCGAGGCTATTTTCGAGCCCGGGTCGATGCTGATAAGAAACCTTATTCAATCGTAATCCCGCCGCCGAACGTCACCGGTTCGCTCCATATGGGTCATGCTCTCAACAATACCCTGCAGGATATCGCAATCCGCAAGCACCGGATGGAAGGTGACTCGACGCTCTGGCTCCCCGGCACCGACCACGCCGGCATCGCCACGCAGAACGTAGTCGAGCGGCAACTTGCGCAAGAAGGGCTCACGCGCCACGATGTCGGCCGCGACGATTTCATCAAGCGCACCTGGGCGTGGAAGGACCAGTACGGCAGCCGGATTATCAATCAGCTCAAACGGCTCGGCGCCTCTTGCGATTGGTCGCGTGAGCGCTTTACTATGGACGAGGGTTACTCGAAAGCGGTGCGCCGCGACTTTGTGCAGCTCTACAAAGAGGGTCTTATCTATAGAGACAACTACATCATCAATTGGTGTCCCCGCGATCTGACCGCGCTCTCCGATATCGAGGTAGAGCACGCCGAGGAAGAGGGCAATTTCTATTACGTCAAATATATGCTCAAGGGCACGCCCGATTTCATAACCGTCGCGACGACAAGGCCCGAGACCATTCTCGGCGACACCGCAGTCGCTGTAAACCCCGAAGACGACCGATATCAAGACCTGATAGGCTTGACGGTCGTCGTCCCCGTAGTCGGCCGCGAGATCCCGGTCATTGCGGACAATCATGTCAATCCCGAGGTTGGGACAGGTGCGCTAAAGGTGACACCCGCTCATGACCCGCATGATTTCGAGATAGGCCTCCGCCATGATATAGAGCAGATAAGCGTATTCACACCCGACGGCATGATGAACGAGGAAGCGGGCAAATACGAGGGAATGAGTCGCGAGGAGTGCCGCGAAGCCATCCTCGAGGATATAGAAAAAGCCGGCCTTTTAGTTAAGGTCGAGCCGATGACGCACTCGGTGGGTCATTGTTACCGGTGCGATACCACGATCGAGCCGTACCTCTCGACGCAATGGTTTATGAAGATGAAACCGCTCGCCGAGCCCGCCATAGCGGCGGTAAAAGAGGGACGGGTCAAATTCGTCCCGGCGCAGTGGGAGAAGACCTACTTCGACTGGATGTACAATATCCGCGATTGGTGTATCTCTCGCCAGATTTGGTGGGGACACCAGATTCCGGCCTGGTACTGCCAGGACTGTGATGAGATAGTCGTCGCCGAGGAGACCCCGTCGGCGTGTACGAAGTGCGGCGGCGCTAACCTCGTCCAGGACACCGATGTCCTCGACACCTGGTTCAGCTCGGCGCTCTGGCCGTTCGCGACTCTGGGATGGCCCCTGGAGACCGAGGAGCTTAAGTATTTCTATCCTACCAGCCTTCTGGTCACCAGCCACGACATCATCTTTTTCTGGGTCGCCAGGATGATGATGATGGGGCTTCATTTCATGCGCGACATACCCTTTGACGACGTTTATATCCACGCACTCGTCCGCGACGAGCAAGGCCGCAAGATGAGCAAGTCGCGCGGGAACGTAATCGACCCGCTCGATGTCATCGAGGAGTTCGGCACCGACGCGCTTCGCTTTACGCTTTCGAGCATGGCGACGCCGGGCCGGGATATCTTTCTTTCGCGCGAGCGTATCGAGGGCAACCGGAACTTTGCTAACAAGCTCTGGAACGCGTCGCGGTTCGTCCTTATGAACCTGGAGGGTTTTGAGAGAATCGTCGTCAAAGAAGAGGAGTTTACTCTCGCCGACCGTTGGATATTTTCTCGGATGAACAATATAGTAAGCCAGGTCGAAGATTCGCTGCGCGTCTACAATGTCGCGGAGGCCAGCCGGCTTATCTATGATTTTTTCTGGAGTGATTATGCCGACTGGTACATAGAGCTGGCGAAGCCGAGGCTCTACCAGAAGGATGACCCGCGCCAGCGTCTCGTCGCGCAAAACCTGCTTGTCGAGATTATGGATGTGACGCTCAGGCTGCTCCACCCGTTTATGCCTTTTATAACGGAAGAGATTTGGCAGAAGTTTCCCGGCACCGGCGAGAGCATCGTCATCGCGCCGTGGCCGAGGATGGATGGGTCGCGCATCG
>MELI01000074.1:11782-12650 GCA_001767575.1 Candidatus Aquicultor primus
GAGCCGAGAGCCAGATGGATGTAGTTCAGAGGGTGACCTCTTCGATTCGCGCCATCAAGTCGGTTCTCGGTATCGCGTTGACCAAGCCTGTGACGGCGCTGCTCAAGACCACCGATGCCGACAAGCAAGCGATACTAGAAAAAGACGCGTCTTATATTAAAGAATTAGCCTGGGTCGAGGAGTTGATAATCTCGCCCGATATCACCAAACCGGAGCATGCAGCAGTCGATGTCGCACCGGGTGTCGAGATATTCATACCGCTCGCCGGGCTTGTCGATATCGAAGAGGAGAAGAAGCGCCTCGGCAAAGAGCTTGCCAAGACGCAGACCGATGCCGAGAAGACGCGCAAGAAGCTCTCGAACCCGCAGTTCATGGAGAAGGCCGCGCCCGAGGTCGTCGAGAAGGAAAAAGCCAAGCTCATCGAGTTCGACGAGAAGATTTCGAAGCTTACGAAACAATTGGAGAGTTTGTAGGAGAACGCGATGAACTTCGCTGAAGCTATCAGCTACATAGAGGGTGCGCTCAAGTTCGGCATAAACCCTGGTTTGGAGAAGATCAGGGCGATTTGCGAGCGGCTCGATAATCCGCAGCTCAAATATCCGACGATTCAGATAACAGGTACGAATGGCAAGACCTCGACGACCTGGATGTCGCGAACTTTGCTTACGACATCAGGCCTGCGCACGGGGTGCTACACATCGCCGCACCTCCATACTTACCGCGAGCGTATCACCATCGACGGCGAACTCATCACCGAAGAGGATTTTGCGCGGGCGCTATACGATATAATGCCGGCGGTAGAGAAGGTCCGGGCCGAATACGGAGAGCTTACCGAGTTCGAAATCCTCACCGCGATGGCTTTTTACCA
>MELI01000074.1:12674-22384 GCA_001767575.1 Candidatus Aquicultor primus
AGCGGTCTTCGAAGTAGGTCTCGGGGGACGTTGGGACGCGACGAGTATGGTGCAACCGAGAGTGGCGGCGATAACGAGTATCGCGCTCGACCACACCGACCGCCTCGGGGAGACTGTCGAGGAGATCGCGTGGGATAAAGCGCATATTATAAAGCGGGGAAGCATAGCCATCATAGGGGAGACCCCGCCGGGAGCATTTGAAAAAATCAAAGAGCGCTGTGAAGCGCAGGATGTTTCAATGATACTGTACGGCAGAGATTTTTCCTCTCGCGGCGTCTCGATTTTAAAGAACGAAGGGTCGAGTTTTTCTATCGACGCGATGTTTGGGATTTACGAAGACATCCGGTTGCCGGTCTTCGGTGACTATCAGGTCAGCAACTTCACACTGGCCGTCGTGATCGTCGAGACCTTTACCGGCCACAGAATCGAAGAAGATACCCTGCATAGCAGCCTTGTCGCAGTAAGGTGCCCGGGGCGATTAGAGTTCGTCTCTTCAAATCCAGCGGTCGTCCTCGACGGGGCACACAATCCCGATGGTATGGCAATGCTCTTAGCCGGGCTTCCGAAGGCGTTCGATTACGATAGATTGCTGGTCGTGCTGGCCGTCTCGAATGACAAGGATATCAAGCAGATGCTAGAGACCCTCGGCGCGAACGCCCACAAGCTAATCCTGACCCAGAACACAAGCTATCGCTCGGCAAGCGTTAATCAGCTCAACGATATTGCCATGAGCGTGACAAATAGCTATAGTATTGAAGCAGACCTAGAGAAAGCGATTGATAAAGCCGTCTCTATGGCCGGTGCGCGTGACCTGGTATGTATTACCGGTTCTCTGTACACGGTCGCAGACGCCCGCGAGATTTTGGTCAACAAGCGCATGTCTTACAAGTCCACCGCCCAGGAACTGTTTGAGCCGGTCTAATCTTGTCCGGGACTCGCAGCGATGCTATCTATGCGCAACCTTGCCAGGCAAGGAGTCGAGAGAGAGCTTTGCCGTTCAATGTGACATGCTCCAAAACTAAATGTTGTCCAAGTCACGGTGGAAGCATGATATCTACTAGTCTGGTCGTTATCGCAGAATTCTGTAAAAATATATCCAGCAGTCTATAAAGCAGGAGTAGTAGTGGAGTTTTTTCAATCAGTCGTCGACTTTTTCGGTTCGCCTCTCTTCAGGCTTATCGTAAACCTCATCTATTTGTTCGGTCTAGTTCTCTATATCAGTATCGCGAAGTGGACATATTCCGACGCTAAGCGGCGCGGGGCCATGGCGTTCTATTGGATGATAGTCGCGATGCTGTTTCCGGTAGCGGGGTGGCTGATTTACATCATTGTCAGGCCCCCGGAATATTTGGAGGATGTCCGCGAGCGGGAGCTGGAAGTCAGGGCGAAGGAGGCTCTGTTGGCGAGCGGCGACTTGGCCTGCCCGGCATGTTTTAAGCCCGTCGACAAAGATTTTCTTATCTGCCCGTCCTGTAGGCGCAGGCTTAAGAAGTCCTGCCCGTCGTGTGACCGGGCGCTCGATACCAGTTGGAGCATCTGCCCATATTGCCAGCAGATTCTTTAACTGCGGTTCAATTGGCATCGCCGCAGCGCCTAATGTCTTTACCAAAACCCATCAGGGCTGCACAACCCAATGCTTTGTCTGCTTAACTGCTTGCTTTGACACACATCGCTAAATCATAGACCAATCAATCGGTATATTCCACATTTAGCGGTTTGTAACAAAATACGGGGGTATGTAACAAAAACGGCACTTAAGAACGGTTATTTCTTAAAATAAATGCCAAAAAACGCGGTTTTACGCTTGAAAGTTTTACGCAGTACTGATAAATTAGCTGTGGCGCACACTTTGTTATCAAAATCACAAGCAAAAGTTGTTAGCGGAGGATTTGATGGAGAGAACGTTTACGATGATCAAACCGGACGGAGTCAAGAAGGCTCTGGTCGGTGAGATAGTCAAGAGATACCAAGATGCCGGTCTTCAGCTGGTGGCACTAAAACTAACGAGGCTTTCCAGGGATAAAGCAGAGGAACTCTACTCTGTACACCAGGGGAAGCCTTTCTACATGGAATTAGTCGATTTTATTACCTCGGGGCCGGTTGCCCCCATGGTAATCGAAGGTGATAATGCGGTTAGTCGGGTCCGTGATATAATGGGCGCGACCAATCCAAAGGACGCAGACAAGGGGACCATCAGGGGCGATTTCGCCGAGGAAGTCTCCGAGAACATCGTTCATGGAGCCGATTCCGTTGAATCGGCGAACAGGGAAATACCGATATTCTTCAACGACGACGAGCTGGTCGGCTAAGAGGCGGCAGCACTGGCGGGACATGGGGATCGACTGCCGGTCGGTCGCGTTGAAAATATAGATGTAACAAAAGCATATATAGAGTCTAGTGTGGATGGGACCTTTGAGGCAGGCCTTGCTTTAAGGGATAACATAAAAGATAAGGGCTATCGGGAGCGCCTAAATTAAATCCGACACTTAGTAACTGTATCGTTTAACCGATACAAGTGAAAGCGGCTAATGCTTGGATTCAGCGTGCCTGAAAGTGCTGCAGTTTAACTTAGAACTGGGGAGACAGCGACTGATGGTTAGTGAGATTATCTATTTTTCAATGTTCACAGGAGTCGGAATCAGTATCGTTGTGATTCTGCTTGGTCTGGCAAGACTGCTAACAACGAAGAAGCCATCGGAGGCAAAGCTAGATGTCTACGAGTGTGGCGTTGTCGGCGTAACAGGTGATCCTCGTATTCAAATCAAAATGCGTTACTACATCTTCGGCCTTCTTTTAATCATCTTCGATGTCGAAATGATCTTTATGTTTCCCTGGGCGGTCGTCTTTAAGAGCCTGGGCCTCTTTGCCTTCATAGAAATGCTGATCTTTATTGCGATATTATTACTTGGCCTCTTGTATGCCTGGCGAAAAGGAGTTTTAAAGTGGGTGTAGTTAAAGAAGGCTTAATAAGAGAACAATCACCTGATACTAATATATTGCTTACTAAAGTTGGAGACCTGTTGAACTGGTCTCGCAAAAACTCTCTCTGGTGGTTGGCTTTTGGCCCGGCGTGTTGCACTATTGAGGGCCTCATGTGCTTGAACACCCCGCGATTTGATCTTGAGCGGTTTGGGATCATGCCGCGCTATACTCCTAGGCAATCAGATCTTATGCTTGTTACAGGCACAGTCACGCATAATCTAGCCCCCATGGTTAAACAACTCTACGAGCAGATGCCGGAACCAAAATTTGTTATCGCTGTAGGCGCATGCGCGATTGGCGGTGGACCCTTTTATTATGATTGCTATAACGTTGTGAGGGGTGTCGATCAAATAGTGCCGGTCGATATCTATGTACCGGGTTGTCCGCCTCGGCCGGAAGCGTTAATTCACGGCATTGAAATGCTTAAACAGAAAATTATGGCAAGAGGAAAGACAGACTGAGATGAACGAAGAATTTAATCTTGAGAAGCAAGAAAAAGAAATGCCCGAGCAGGGCAAGATAGTTCTCGAAGATGGGCTAGGCTATGCCCTCAGTGTCGAGAGAAAAGATTTGCTCAAGGCAGCTTCAGGACTTAAAGAGGCAGGGTTTGATTTATTCCAGTTTGTCGCCGGAGTCGATTATCCTGATTCTATCAAGCTCACATATAGGGTTTTTTCAAGCAAGAGAAAGAATCAAATCGCGGTATTCTTGAAAACCGAGGTTCCGAAAGATGATCCTACCGTCGACTCGCTGGTTTCTATATGGCCGGCGGCTGATTGGCATGAGAGAGAGACATTCGATCTTCTCGGTGTTGATTTCGTCGGCCATCCGAACATGTCAAGAATTTTCATGCCGGGGGATTGGGTGGGATACCCGCTTCGCAAAGATTATGCGGACGATCGCATAATCGTTATGGATGACGGCAAAAAGGAGAAACCGGCCGCAAAGGTCGAGAAGGCTGAGGCTGTCGAAACCGCACCGGAAAAAGTACCGGAAGCGCATCAAGAGCAGGTGCAAGAAGCCGAAGATGCTAAGACTGATAGTTAAGAAGAGAAGCTAGCCAAAGTGGGTTATTACTATGAGTAAACTCGAAGAGATCAAAACGTCAGAAGTGAGCTTGGATGGCTTAGGTGTTGATATTAGCTCCAACGGTGACGCGGGAGAGAGTAGAACAGACATCAGGTCGGAGGAGTTGGCAATCAACTTCGGACCTCAGCACCCTAGCGCGCACGGTGTCTTTCGCGCGATATTCCATGTTGACGGAGAGGTCGTTACCAAGATCGAGCCCAAGATCGGATATCTGCACAGATGTTTTGAGAAAATAGCCGAGAACCGAACATATACGCAATTTATTCCATACACAGACCGAATGGATTATGTGTCCTCAATGCTTAACAACTGGGCATATGTGCTTACCGTTGAGAAGCTGGCCGGTATCGAGGTTCCGGAAAGGGCCGAGTATATCAGGGTCATTGTCGGAGAACTTCAACGAATCGCATCTCACCTAGTGTTTCTGACAACAGCAGGCGTTGAAACTGGTGCGGTGACGCCATATATGTACTATTTCGATGAGCGTGAGCAAATACTCAATCTTTTCGAAGGAGTGTGTGGCGCCAGACTTACCTACAACTATATGAGGATAGGCGGGGTTAGCGCCGACCTTCCTGACGGATGGCTTGAGGATACCAAGGTTTTTCTAAAGAGACTTGCGAAGACTATGGATGAGACTGATAAGCTGCTGCTAGGCAACTATATCTTCAAGAAAAGAATGATCGGTATGGTTCCGTTCACGGCTGAGGATGCTCTGAAATGGGGTCTTACTGGTCCAAGCCTGAGAGCGGCCGGTGTTCCATACGATATTAGAAAGGCCGACCCCTATTCAGTTTACCCTAGGATCGATTTTGATGTGTGTACCCGGTTCAATTGTGACAATTATGATCGCGCGTCTATAAGGTCTGATGAGATCAGGCAAAGCATGCGAATCATTGAACAGGCAATCGAACAAATCCCAGATGGGCCGGTAAAGGCTGAAGGGATTCCAAAAGTATTCAAGCCGGCGGCGGGCGAAGCGTACGGACATGTCGAAGCCAGCCGTGGTGATTTAGGCTTTTATATCGTCAGTGACGGCACCACTAAGCCGTACCGAGTAAAAATACAAGGGCCGAGCTTTGGGAACTTGCAGGCGCTGCCGGCTATGGCAGAGGGCAGTTATTTCGGAGACGTGATTCTAGCCTTCGGTACTCTTGATACGGTCTTTGGAGAGGTGGATCGCTAATGCTATCGAGTGCTCAGCTTCAAGAGTTTGCTAACAACTATGGTATCCCTCTGTGGGGGCTGGATGCTTCCATTGCCCTCGTACTCGCGGTTGCGGTTTTTTGTTTGTGTGGTCTCGGTGTAGTCGTACTCGTCTACATGGAGCGCAAGATAGCCGCCGATTTTCAAATACGCTATGGACCACTTCATGTCGGTTGGCATGGGTCATTACAGTTGGTCGCAGATATTCTCAAGCTCATAACTAAAGAGGATGTATTTCCAAAGAAAGCCGACCCGTGGATATTTCGTTTGGCGCCTGCAATAGTATTCTTAGCGGCTTTTGTTGGGCTTTTAGTCATGCCAATCGGTCCCGGACTTGTCGTCCAGGATTTGAATGTGGGCTTGATATATGTTCTGGCCATACCCTCGATTGGTATTGCGGGTCTCATCATGGCGGGATTCGGGTCATATAACAAATATGCGATGATGGGAAGTCTGCGTGCGGCAGCGCAAATGGTGAGTTATGAGATTCCAAGGGCGCTCTCGGTAATCGGCGTTGTGATGATAGCCGGGTCAGCAAAACTATCAGCGATCGTTGGCGCTCAGGGTATATGGCACATAATTTTGCAGCCCCTAGGGTTTATGGTGTTCCTTGTCTCAACGCTTGCCGAACTCAACCGGACACCGTTTGACCTTCCCGATACGGAAGCCGAGCTTGTGGCCGGATTCAGCATGGAATACAGCGGAATGCGCTTTGCATTCTTCTTCTTCGGTGAGTATATTGCATTGATGGCCGCATCAGCGCTGACAGTCGTCCTGTTCCTCGGAGGCTGGCATGGGCCGGGTCCCGAGTTTCTGGCACCGGTATGGTTTCTAATCAAGACGTTTGGTGTCATATTTCTGGCTATGTGGATACGCTGGACATTACCGCGGTTCCGTATAGACCAGGTCATGGATTTAGGCTGGAAAGTGCTGCTACCCTTAGCTTTACTTAATATATTGATAACCGGAATAGTAATGTTGATTATTTAACAAGAAGGTTGATAACGGTATGGCCGGAAGAGTCGCTAAGTTTGTAGAAGCATGGAAGAGTATATTTGTCGGACATAACATAACTATGAGAAGGGGTTATTCTCGTGGGAATGAGGTAACGGAATTATATCCCTATGAGAAGCCGCAGTTGGCGGAGCGTTTTCGCGGTGCACCACAGCTTGTGCGCATAGCCGGCGAGACCAGCGAAAAAGAGGGAAGTTGTACAGGTTGCGGACTCTGCGCAAAAGCGTGCCCGGTAAATTGCATCACGGTCGAGAGAAACAAAGATAAAGAAGCACCACTGAAGGTCGCTAGCTGGACGCTCGACCTAACCAAGTGCATGATATGCGGCCTATGTGCCGAGGCTTGCCCGCAGGCTGCGCTGGTAATGAGCCATGATTATGAAAACGCGGTATATGCCAAAGACAAGCTCATCTACGACATGGAGCGGGTTCTTAGGCGTCCTATACATATAATGCCTGCAGCGACGACAGTTTCGGAGGAATCTTAAGATGGGCGACACCGTATCTTTGGTAATATTTTTTGCTCTTGCCGCTATGGCGGTCGCGAGCGCGATAATGGTGATAACCGGGCGCAACCTGTTTCATTCAGCCATGTCGTTAGGCGCGTACCTGCTGACCATCGCCGGATATTATTTCCTGCTTAACGCTGACTTAGTCGGAATCATGCAGGTCTTCGTCTACGTAGGAGGCGTGGTCGTCGTGGTGCTCTTCGGTATCATGCTCACGGCGCAGTTAACGAATGTGCGGCTGACCTCGGCGATGGAGCAGCGTTGGGTGACGATAGTCTCGCTCGTCAGTCTCGCGGGGCTACTCGTATTCGTAGCTAAAGATACCGTCTTCAGGATTTCGCAGTTAGCGCCGGTGGCAGATACGACTTCGTTTATAGGTAGGATGTTTATGACAGATTATATCCTTCCGTTCGAGGTCATATCGGTTCTGCTTCTGGCGGCTTTGATTGGCGCAGTTATCATAGCGCGAGAGGAGGGGGGGAAATGATACCGCTCTCTTATTATTTGATACTCAGCGGAGTACTCTTCGCTATCGGTATGGCCGGAGTTCTCTTGCGGAGAAACGCTGTAGCGGTGCTTCTCTCTGTCGAGATAATGCTTAACTCGGCCAACCTCAATCTTGTGGCGTTTTCGAGGTATATCGCGCCCGAGCAGGCCTCAGGGCAGATGTTCGCGCTTTTTGTAATGGCCATCGGCGCGGCTGAAGTCGCCGTCGGTTTAGCATTGATTTTGATGATTTATCGCAATTTACAGTCGGTAAATTTGGACCAGTTCAACATCTTTAAGTGGTAATCGGGGAAGGGGATCATGAATTACCTATCGTTAATTGTACTGTTGCCCGTACTCAGTTTTATATTGCTAATCGTTTTCGGCAAGAAGCTCGGCGATAAAGCCGCATATTTAAGCATCGCGGCGGTTGGAGCGGCGTTTGGGTTGTCGGTTAAAGCGCTCTTGGATGTCATGGGAGGCGCCCATGCCGATTTATCGTTCACGTGGCTGACTGTCGGAAACCTGAAACTGACCTTCGGGTTGCTGTTGGACCCGTTGGCCGGTATGATGCTGGTCGTTGTAACGTTTGTCAGCTTGCTTGTGCAGCTGTTTTCAGTAGGCTACATGCACGGTGACAAACGTTATGGTTGGTTCTATGCCTGTCTGTCGATGTTTACAGCCTCGATGTTGCTGCTGGTCGTCTCGCCGAACTTCGTACAGATGTACATGGCCTGGGAGGGCGTGGGTCTCTTCTCATACCTGCTGGTCGGGTTCTGGTTCGAAAAACGGAGCGCGAGCGATGCCGCCAAGAAGGCCTTTATGGTCACAAGGGTCGGCGACCTCGGTTTCGGTATAGGCTTGATTATCCTCTTTATTACAGCGGGAACGCTCGATATGAGCCAGGTCTTCGCAATGAAATTCGCGCCGGAGACCGCATCGCTCATAGCGATACTCTTCTTCTTCGGGGCTATCGGAAAATCAGCGCAGTTTCCACTGCACGTTTGGTTGCCTGATGCCATGGAGGGTCCGACACCGGTCAGCGCACTCATTCACGCGGCCACCATGGTCGCCGCCGGCGTCTATCTGGTCGCCCGCGCATACCCGCTTTTCGAGCAAGGGCCGGCCGCGATGGAGTTCGTCGCGATTATAGGGACGATAACGGCATTCATGGCCGCGACTATCGCATTGACGGCCACGGATATTAAGAAGATACTGGCTTACTCGACAGTCAGCCAGCTCGGATATATGATGATGGGCCTCGGGGTCGGCGCGTTCGCCGCGGGAACATTCCACCTGATGAACCATGCGTTCTTCAAAGCGCTCCTCTTTTTGGGCGCCGGCAGCGTCATCCACGCAGTCCACAGCCAGGAGATTTTCGACATGGGCGGTTTGAGCCGCAAGATGAAGATAACCTCGCTGACATTTGTCATCGGAGGGCTTGCGCTTGCGGGAATCCCGCCGTTCAGCGGTTTTTGGAGCAAGGACGAGATATTGCTGGGGGCGTTCGAGAGCGGACACACGGCTATCTTCGCGATTGGACTCTTGACGGCGCTCTTTACAGCGTTCTACACTTTTAGGTTGATATTCGTGGTCTTCTTTGGAAAACCGAGAGGACACCACGGGGACCACGTCCATGAGTCGCCGGCTGTGATGGCCGTCCCGTTGATGTTGCTGGCCGCGCTGGCGCTTACCTCAGGCCTGCTCGGCTCACCGTTTATGGGCAACGCATATCAGTCGTTTATTTTGGGAGGTCACGGAGAAGCCGAGCATCACATCAACTACCTGGTGATGGGGCTCTCCATCGGAGTGGCCGTGCTCGGAATATTCGGCGCGTGGCTGAAATACTCGACAAGCTTGCTCCCATCGAACGTGATGAGCAAGAACAATATCATCTACCAACTACTGGTAAACAAATACTATATTGACGAGATCTATGAGTTTACGCTCGTGAAGCCGACACATGCGATCGCGAGGTATGTCTTAATCTTTGACCAGAGAGTGATCGACGGTGCCGTCAACGGTGTCGCCTGGGTCGTAGCCCGAATCGGCGGCAGCCTAAAGTATCTGCAGACCGGATACGCGCAGAACTATGCGCTGGTCATGGTGATAAGTGTCGTCGTTTTGATAATATGGTCGTTCAGGGCAATACAGCTGTTTTAATGGGTCGACAGAGACGGACTATTTAGAATTTTATTAAGGGCGTGAAGGAATGGACTATCCAATACTGTCAATAATCGTTTTCTTGCCTCTGCTGGGAGCATTGCTCTTGCAGTTTGTGCCGCGTGAAAAGGCGAATCTGATTCGCGGCATCGCGCTTATCACGACTCTGGCCGGACTCGTCTTAGGTATACCGATTCTGATGGATTTCACGGCGGGCCAATCGGCGATGCAGTTCGTAGAGAAGCAAGTTTGGGTGCCGGGT
>MELI01000074.1:22447-26479 GCA_001767575.1 Candidatus Aquicultor primus
TACAGTCATATCTGTCTTGGCATCCTGGTCTATCAAAGAGCGGGTGAGGCAGTATTTCAGCCTGCTATTACTGCTCGAAGTGGGCATGCTGGGCACATTTGTCGCACTCGATTTTATTCTGTTCTATGTCTTTTGGGAGCTTGTCCTTATCCCGATGTTCTTCATAATCGGTATCTGGGGCGGTGAAAACCGCAATTACGCGGCTCTCAAGTTCTTCCTATACACGTTAGCGGGGAGCGTTCTTATGCTCGTCGGTATCCTGGCGCTGTACTTCACTTCAGGACTGAACACGTTCGATATGGTCCAGCTGATGCAGGCGGGATATACACATTACCTGTCGACGTTTATCTTCGCGACGTTCTTCCTGGGCTTTGCGGTGAAAGTGCCGATGTGGCCGTTCCATACATGGTTGCCCGATGCGCACGTGCAGGCTCCGACTGCGGGCAGCGTGCTGCTTGCAGGCATTCTTCTTAAGATGGGAACCTATGCGTTTGTAAGAATCATCATGCAGATAATGCCGGGCGAGTTCGTAAGGTTTGCACCGTATATAGCGGTGCTCGCGGCGATAAGTATCGTCTACGGGGCGTACGCCGCCCTGTCGCAGAGCGACCTTAAGAAGCTGGTCGCTTATTCGAGCGTCAGCCACATGGGGTACGTTATGCTCGGCTTGGCCTCGCTGACGCAGATTTCAATCAACGGCGCGGTTCTGCAGATGGTGAACCACGGCTTAATAACGGGGATGCTCTTCTTGCTCGTCGGCTACATCTATGAGAGGACCCATACGAGAGACATCGCCAAGCTCGGCGGGCTCTCGATAAAGATACCGATTCTAGGCGGGATGTTTATCTTCGCGGCGCTGGCGTCGCTTGGTTTACCGGGTCTGAGCGGCTTCGTCGGAGAGTTTCTTGTCCTGCTTGGCTCCTACGGAGCATACAAGGTCTATACAATCCTTGGTGTGTTGACTCTCGCTTTGGGTGCGTTCTACCTCTTGCGTGCGGTTCAGAATGCGTTTTATGGTTTGCCCCCGACTTCGATGGAAGACTTCAAGGATATGAACGGGCGCGAGTTTATGAGCTTGATACCGCTGATAGCGCTAATCGTTGTTTTCGGCGTGTATCCGAAGCCGCTACTCCAATATATCGATCCCGCGGTGAGTGCAGTATTACAAATGATAAGAGGTAGCTAGGATGAATTTGATGCAAATCGAGTGGATTAACTTAATACCGGAACTTATAATCTTTGGCATCGCGATAGTCGTGCTGCTGGGAGAATTGTACCTGTCGGCGAACGCAAAACGCATTCTTGGTGTAGTTAGCCTGCTAGGCATCTTAGCCGCGCTTTTCAACCTCACTTCGCTCTACGGGGTTGAAGCGACCGAGTTCATGGGCATGTTCTCAATTGACCTTACAGCTACGGTTCTTAAAGGCATATTGCTCGCTACAACCGCTCTAGTCGTTCTGGCGACTTTACGTTCGCGTATGACTATCGGGGAAGGCGAGTTCTTCAGTATGATGCTCTTCTCGGTTCTGGGGACCATGTTTATGGCTTCGGCGAACGACCTCATCATGCTTTTCATCGCGCTGGAGCTGACGGTTCTGCCGGCGTATATTTTAGTCGGCAGCAAGAAGACGGCCGGGTCTGCGGAAGCGGCGCTCAAATATTTCTTGCTGGGTCTAGTCGCATCGGTTATCTTGCTCTACGGCATGTCGCTTGTCTACGGCTTGACTGGGCAGACGAATTTTACGGCGATTGCGAATGCCCTTGCCGGACAGGCAATTCAACCGCTCCTACTTGTTGGTATGGTGATGATTGTCGTTGGTCTCGGCTTTAAAGTCGCCGCAGTACCGTTTCACTTCTGGGCTCCGGATGTCTATGAGGGGGCGCCCGTGCCGGTCGCGTCGTTCTTGGCGGTCGGACCTAAGGCCGGGGGATTCGCCGCCCTCATTCATTTTTTCCCGGTAGCGTTGGCCGTAGCCGCCCCTATTTGGGCGGGGCTCTTCGCGATATTGGCCGTGCTCAGTATGCTCCTCGGTAACTTGGCCGCGCTCGCTCAGACCCAGGTTCGAAGGCTCTTGGGTTACTCGGCTGTAGCGCACACGGGCTATCTGCTCGTCGGCTTGGCCGTTGCAGACAGCTTTGGCTATACGTCGCTCATCTTCTACTTCTTAGTCTATTCGCTTGCCGCACTCGGGTCGTTCCTCGTGATTCTGGCTACGACAGAGCGGGGGCTTGGCGAAAACGTTACCGATTTTGCGGGCCTGTATAAGCGGGCGCCGATGCTGGCGCTTGCCATGGCTATCTTCTTATTCTCACTCGTCGGGATACCGCCGTTCGCGGGCTTTATGGGCAAAGTATATCTGTTCGGTGCGGCGGTTCGCGGCGACTTGATTTGGCTGGCCGTCATCGGTGTGCTAAACAGCGTCATCTCCTTTGGTTATTACGTCACAGTCATCCGCCAGATGTACCTAGTGAACCCGCCGACCAACGAGGGATTACCGGTATCCAAACCGCTCTATCTTTCAATAGTCTTGATTATGGCGGCCGTTGTTTTCCTGGGTGTTTACCCAAGCGCCTTTCTGTCTATAATAAACCTATAAGACGGATGTGATGCAGGGGGGCACGATGGAGGAGCAGACTTTCGCGCTTATGATAAGAAACGCGCTTACCGAATATGATTTCGCGAGCATCGACATCGATGACACGAGCGCTCGGGTCAGGCTGCAGAGAGAGGTTTTTGCCGAGAACGGGAAGGGCGACATGCTCGAGTATGTCTTCTCCGATAGGACGCTCATCAAGGTCATCTCCGAGCTGAAGTCATACCTGCCGGCACTCTAGGCTGACAAAAACATAATGTGAGTCCCAAACTGGAAAACTAAGCCCCGTCGCGGGGCTTTTCTTATAAACAGGTCTAGAAGCCCAGCCACTTAAACGAATAGTCTGTGTCGGTCTTATAAAAAGCTAAATACGAAGACAAATAGCGGGCAGCTATAAAGAAACGCAATTAATATCTAAGCGGACTTGGGGGGACGATCTACAGAATGTCGGGACCGGCTCTTTACCTCGAAATCCAATAAAGCAAGGCGCCTAACTCGTTAAAGTGGCCGAGCTATTGGTCGATACACATAGGGTCGGTCAAGACGTAAAAACAGAAGCCTTGCTTCTGGGTCGTGGCAGCCGCCTTGTCCGACACAAATCCCTCGATTTCATGAAAATCGGGGGATTATTCTTGAGCAGGCACACGGGCAGGTGTCGTTCCATATATGTGGTTTTCCGATTAGGCGCTTCGCGCCCCCACGACGTGGTCTTTCTGCTCTCGCGCCCCTATTTTATCAACCTGTTTCGCATGATGGTTATGGGCACGAGGAAGAGGATGGCCGTGAATGTCACCGTAATGAAGATACTGGTCAGCACGTTTTGGTCGAGTCTGCCGAGGGCGAGCCCGCGACAGACAAGCACCACATGATAGAGCGGCGTAAATTGCGCGAGTTTTTGCGCCCACGCCGGCAGTGTGGAGATAGGGAAGAAGATACCGGAGAACAAAAAGAGCGGTGTTATGAAGAGCGTGAAGTAATAGTTGAAGAGGTTGATATTAGAGACCAGGGCGGTATACGTCATGCCGATTATAGCAAAAAGCGCCGCAAAGACGAAGAGCAGTGGTATGAGCAGCAGGGCCGCCGCCGAATCGACATAGCCAAAGATAGCGATGACCCCGAGGAAAGTAAGCGCGTTGATATAGCCGCGCGTCGCACCCCAGAGAATCTCCCCAGCGATAACATCTTCTATACTCAATGGCGTTGCCAGCACGGCGTCGTAGGTCTTTTCATATTTCATCCTGATGAAACTGCTGTAGGTGGTCTCAAAGGATGATGCGTACATAACAGTCGAACCCAGAAGGCCCGGTGCTAGAAATTGAACGTAGCTCAGACCTTCGATGTCCCGGACGAGAAGGCCTAGGCCGATTCCGAGAGCGGTGAGGTATATTACCGGCTCGAGAAAGTTCGGGGCTGCCGCGAACCAAAAGACCTTTCTAAA
>MELI01000074.1:26622-27565 GCA_001767575.1 Candidatus Aquicultor primus
GTACTCTATCTCAAAGCCGGCGTCCTTGACTGCTTGCATGAGTTCATCCGCCGCCAGGGCGAAAAAGACATAGGTATCATGTTGCACCTCGAAATACTCGCTTTTGGGCGCCAGAAGTTCCTGGAGCGCTTCTCGCTGCCCTTCGGCGACCCGTATCTCGAGCGCTTCGCTGGCGACATGAGTTTCAATCAAAGCCAAGGGGTTGCCCTCGGCTATGATGCTTCCTTCATCCATGATGATAATGCGGTCACAGAGCTGACTCGCTTCATCCATATAGTGGGTCGTCAAGACAAGCGTTACATTCTGCTCCTGCAGGCTTTTGAGTCTATCCCATATAAGATGTCGCGCTTGCGGGTCGAGGCCGGTCGTCGGCTCGTCGAGGATTAGCAGCTCGGGATTGTTGAGAAGCGCTCTTGCCAGCAGGAGACGCCTCTTCATGCCACCCGAGAGCGTATCGACCATGGTATTGGACCGTTCTTCGAGCTGCATGAACGCGAGAAGTTCATGGAGGCGTTCGCCCGCCACCTTTTTCGGGATACCGAAATAATTGGCGTAGACCTCGAGGTTTTCGCGGACGGAAAGGTCGGTATCGAGATTGGTCTCTTGGGGTACAACGCCGATCCGTCGTTTTATGTCGCGGATATCTTTGCGGACATCGAGGCCGAGAACGGAAAGGCTGCCGCCGGTCGGCGGCGACATCCCGTACAGCATTCGAATCGTCGTTGTCTTGCCTGCCCCGTTGGGACCGAGAAAACCGACGCTTTCACCGCGTTCTACCGTGAAGCTTATTCCTTTTACGGCGGTCAAGCCGTCGAAGACCTTGGTAAGGTTTTCCGCGACGACCACTCTTTCTCTGACTGTGTTCGACTCCATATTAACCACTGTTTCAATATACCCGAGAAAACACCAATAGTTTAATGGATTGGGAACTTTTTTGTGGCTT
>MELI01000074.1:27750-27892 GCA_001767575.1 Candidatus Aquicultor primus
GAAGGGAGAGGGATTATGAGGGTTAAAGGAAGAGTTAAGACGAGGGTTCCTCGCTTGATAATCGCGTCCCTGGTACTCGTTCTAGTCATGACCTTAGTTCTGCCCGGCGGCGTTTTTGCCGCCGTCAAGAAGCACTGGGGAG
>MELI01000075.1:0-519 GCA_001767575.1 Candidatus Aquicultor primus
GGCCTCCTCCTTCGCCCTCTCCTGCGCCTGCCGAAGCTCGCTCAGCTTCCGTTCCGCCTCTTCCTTGGCTCTCTCCTCGCTCTTGCGCTGCTCCTCGAGCCGCTTCGCGGCCTCCTCGCGCGTCTTCTCCTCGGCCTTGCGGAACTCCTCGAGGAGCTTCTCGGCCTCGCGCCGCTTCTCCGACTCGAGCCGCTGCGCCTGCTCGCGCGCCTTCGACTCGATCTCGCGGACGCGCTCGATGTCCTTGGGGGCGTCCTGCTTCGCTCTTTCCTGGGCCTTGCGCAGCTCCTCGGCCCTCTGCTCCGCGGCCTTGCGCTGCTCCTCGGCGCGCTTGATGTCGTCCTGGCGCTTGGCGTCCTCGGCCCTGCGGCGCTCCTCAGAAGCCTTCAGGGCCTCCTCCCTCGCCCGCTCCTCGGCCCTGCGCGCCTCCTCGGCCTTCTTCTCCGACTCCCGGCGCGCGTCGTCGTCATTCGTGATGGTCCGCAGGATGTTCTGGACGAGGTTGGAGGGAGCGACCTG
>MELI01000075.1:556-748 GCA_001767575.1 Candidatus Aquicultor primus
CTGGCGCGCTGCTCGGCCCTGCGCCGCTCCTCCGAAAGACGCGCGGCTTCTTCCTTCGCGCGCTCCTCGGCGCGGCGGGCCTCCTCGGCGCGCCGCTCGTTGTCCTTCCGGCGCTCCTCTTCGCGCTTGGCGGTGTCTTCCTTGGCGCGCTCCTCGGCCTTGCGGGTCTCCTCGGTACGCTTGGCGGCCTCC
>MELI01000075.1:830-1030 GCA_001767575.1 Candidatus Aquicultor primus
GTGGGCAGCAGCTCGGGCTTCGGCGCCTTGGGCGGCTCGGGCATCTTGGGCGCGGGCGAATCGTGCTTCTCGCTCGGCGTGAGCACACGCACCTCCGCGGGCTGCGCGGAGCCGCTGCCCTTGACCTCGATACCGGTCACGGTCGCGGGCGCGTTGGCACTCGCGGGCGGCTGCACGGTCTCCTCGCTCCGAGACTCGCC
>MELI01000075.1:1136-8851 GCA_001767575.1 Candidatus Aquicultor primus
TCTATGAAGTCATAGAAGTCACCACCCACGCGCGCCTTTTCCGTCGCGGCCCTATACTTCAGGCCGAATCTAAGTCCAGGTAGTTCATCGGGGGCGGAAAGTAACGCATTTTGCAGCACCTCGGCAATATCGCGCTCTTTTTCGTAGAGCGTCGCGTTCTCAATCGCTACCGCCGCCTGACGGCCGACCGCTTCAAGTAGTACAGTATCACTGTCTCTGAAAACCTTCTCCGAGACCGACGCGACCTGTATTATCCCGAATAAATGCTCGCCGACGAGGAGCGGAACCGTCGCTACCGCATTTACCCCAAGTGCCAGGGCCTCTTTTACGGCCCGAGGGTCATTGCGGTAATCGTTCGTCGCCACCGGCCTGCGGCTATTGAGCACGGTTGCGGAAAGCCCCAAATCCGCCGGTATCATATCAGGCACGTGCAGCTCCGGAATACTAGAGCGATAACGATACGATATCTTCCCTTCGTCTTCATCGTAGAGACCGAGCGACCCGATATCGGCTGCAACGAGGTCCATAGCGTTTTTGATGATTTTGTCGAGCAATTCCTCCATGTCCAGACCGGAAGACATATCGAGGGCAACTCTATTGAGAATGTGCAAATCCTCATTCGAGGCTCTAAGCATCAGCTCCGACTTGCGCGTTTCCTCATAGAGGCGTGCGTTTTCGATAGCGACCGCCGCCTGATTGGCCAGCGCCATCAACAAACTCATTTGCTTCTCGGTCATCCCGCCCATCCTGATTTGCGACGTGTAAAGTCCAACGACTCCGATAGCTCCGCCACCGGATATAAGGGGAAGCGTGATAGCCGCGTCGAAACCGGCTTTGAGCACTTCTTCCTTGAACATGAAATCCGACGATGCCAGGTCTCTGGTTATGATGGGTTTTGCCGTCATCAATACTTTTCCTGCGATTCCTTCGCCGGGGGCCATCGAGCCTCCGGTTAAATCGAGGTCCTTATCACTCCAAAAGTGCTCGATTACCAACTTCTTCTCAGCCTCGTGGTAGAAGGCAAACCATACCGCCTCGGCACCGAAATAGCTGCGCAGCGCATTGACGACAGTATGAGTAATGAACGGGATGTTCAGCGCGAGGTTCATCTTCTCGCCGGTCTCGACGATTCCCTTGAGCTCGCCGACATAATCGCGGAGATTTTCACGCATCGAATTAAAACTCAGCGCCAACTCTTCTATCTCGTCGCCGGTCCTGATGCCGCTTACATCGACACTGAAATCACCCCTAGCAATCAACCCGGCTTTCTCGGCAAGACTGGTGATAGGCCTGACGATCCTTCCTCCAAGCCCCAGACCGAGAATTACCGCGAGCAGAGCAATAACCGACGCTAGCAGAAGCCCACGCAGCAGGGCATCGAAGATGGGCGATATAACCTGGTCGACGGGGATAAAAGAGCCCGCGCTCCAACCGACCACCTCAACCGGAACTTGCGCCCCCATCCGGAAGCTATCGTCTACGGGAAAGACCATTCCGTAAGATATATATTCGTGCCCGGCAAGTGTTGTCTTTATGAATTCTTGCGACTTCCAGTCTCGCCGGTCAAACGCCAGCTTGGGGTTCTGACTCTGAAAAACGACTATACCTTTGTTGTCGACGATGTTATATCCGCCTCCCGGTACCTTAAACGTAAAGTATTGGTCGAGCATGGTGGCGTCTACCGATGCGACCACTATGGCCGCAAGCTCAGGCCCATCCCACACCCCGGTAACCACATCAAAACCCATCTCACCATTTTCGTAGACATGCATCGGACTGACTAGCCAATCTTTGCCGTCGCCAAGATCATCCAGGTTAATAAGGTCGAGGTTCATTCTGCGCCCGACCAATTTCGCGTCCGAAGAGGCGAATATCTCGCCATTTCTCTTGACATAATCGAAACTTAACGCCGGGTAATCCCTGGATACTCGCGACAAATATAAACTCGCCCCGCTCCGCGAGTATTCCTTCTCCTCAATCGCTATGCCGAGAGCACGCTCGGTAGCAACGACGTCTTTGATAAGATGGTCGAAGTTCGCGGCAACGACTTGCGCGACGACTAATCGCGCCGTCAAAACATCTTGCCGGCGTTCGATGTAGCGCCCGTAATATGAGACGATGATGATTGCGATTAAGGGAATTATGATTGCCAGGTAGCTTAAGAGAAGTTTTCTTTTTATCCCTTTATTATTGTCAAGAGTATTGCGTATCCCCATGTATTCATTATCTTAAGCTTTTACGATTAAGTCAAAGAGTAGCGGGTGGTTGGGAATGAGAAAGTCCCACTCCTCGGAGCGGGACTTGGTTGTCAGTCAAGCCGTCTGCCACGACCCAGAAGCCTCGCCATGACTTCTGCTTTTTTCGTCTTGCCTGACATATACTTTATCGACAGGATTTGACAGCGACTTTAGACATATTATGAGATGTTCCTGGTTAAGATGTGGTCGGTCGAGGTAGAAGGTCGACTATTTAGTCAGCGTTTTTATCGGCTCAGCGTAATGCCCAATGCTCCTGAGCTTCTCGTATCGCTTGTCCGCAAGCGACTCTTTCCCGACTGCCTTGAGTTCATCCAAAGCCGAGACAATCTCTTTCTTGAGGTTCCTGGCCACCAGTGCCGGTGCGTGGTGCGCCCCGCCTAATGGCTCTTTCACGATAGTATCGACTAGGCCTAGTTCAAGCAGCTTATCGGCGGTCAAACCTAAAACCTCTGCGGCGCGCTCGGCGCTGACCTCACCGTCCCAAAGAATGCTGGCGCACCCTTCGGGCGTGATTACCGAGTAATATGAGTTCTCGAGCATGATGATGCGGTCTCCGAAACCGATGGCTAACGCCCCGCCGCTACCGCCCTCACCGATGACGCTCACAATTACGGGCACCTTTAGTTGGCTTAACTCCATAATGCTTTCGGCGATTGCCACAGCTTGGCCTCTCTCTTCAGCACCTATACCGGGATGGGCGCCGGGAGTATCGACAAAAGTAATCAGCGGTAAACCGAATTTGTCGGCCAACCTCATTATGCGAATCGCTTTGCGGTAGCCTTCGGGATTGGGCATACCGAAATTCCAGGCGATGTTCTCTTTTGTATTGCGGCCCTTCTGATGGCCGAGTATCATGACCTTCTCATCGTCCAAGCGGGCAAACCCACCGGTAATCGAAGAATCATCTTTAAACGCGCGGTCTCCATGGAGTTCTATGAAGTCCGTGAATATAGCTTCGATATAGTCGACCATTTTTGGCCGGTCGGGATGGCGCGCGAGTTGGACCTTCTGCCAGGTTGTCAACTTCGAATAAGTCCTCATGCGCAGCTTCTGAATCTGCTCTTCAAGATAGCAAATATCCGCAGCGATATCTTCTTTTTCCGCCGATTCCAGCCTCTTCATCTCATCCAGTTTCGTCTCGAGCTGGACCAGAGGCCGTTCAAAATCGTATGCAAAACGTTTCATTATGATCCCATGTAGTCGATGATTCTGGATATTGTACGCTTCATATTAGCGCGGTCGACTATCATATCGATTTGTCCGTGCTGTAGATTAAACTCCGCCGTTTGGAAGTCTTTCGGCAGTTTCTGTTTGATGGTCTGTTCGATAACGCGCGGTCCCGCGAAGCCTATTAATGCTCGGGGTTCCGCGATTATAATATCTGCGAGAGTAGCGAAACTTGCGGTAACGCCGCCTGTCGTAGGGTTGGCCATCACGGAGATATATGGCAGGCCCGCCGCGCTGTGTCTCGCGACTGCCGCGCTGGTCTTCGCCATCTGCATGAGGGATATCATGCCTTCCTGCATGCGCGCGCCACCCGAACTGCTAACCGTAATAACGGGAATTTCTTCAGCGGTAGCCAACTCTATGGTGCGGGTTATTTTCTCCCCGACAACCGCTCCCATGCTGCCGCCGATGAATTTGAAGTCTATGACGCCAAGGACGACGCGTCGCCCATCGATGAGTGCTCGTCCACACACTGCCGCGTCTTGGAGGCCGGTCGTTTTCTTAGCTTTGTCGAGGGACATAGTATAGGCTTTAACGCCGATAAAGTGGAGCGGGTCTTCAGAATGCATCTCGGCCCACAGCTCCTCAAAGCTACCGTGGTCCGTCAGATTATCGATTCTCTGCTGGGCGGAGATTGGAAAGTGATAGTCGCATTTCGAGCACACCATATGGTTTCGCTCGAGTTCTTTGATGAACAACGCCTCGTTGCAGCCGGGGCACTTCTCCCAGACGCCGTCGGGAACAGCGCGCTTCTCCGCGCTTTGCGCATCGTCTTTTTGCTCTTTCTTAAACCAGTCGCCAATCGGCATATAGCACCAGCGCTTTTCGGGAATAGATTCGTAAATCAGGGGTCAGGTCTTTATTTTTAAGCTAGATAAATCCGCACGCGTACACTGCAAGAAAATCACCCAGATTAACCAGTGCTTTTATCTGATATCTAAACTCCAGCGCCGGTCTCTAGCTAGTATAGCTATTTAAATCCTACGTGTCCATCGCCTCTCGTATGCGCGACATATAGGCACGGGCTGCTTCTACACAACCGTCGCCGGCCTTACCTATCAGACCGACCAGGGCACTTCCGATAATCACGCCATCGGCTATCCCGGACACATCTTTCGCCTGCTCGGGTTCGCTGATTCCAAACCCTACCGCGAGGGGTTTATCCGTGAGCTTTCGTACCCTATATATAAAATCGGTCAGATTTGACGGAAGATTAGCCCTGGCACCAGTTACGCCTGTTAAGGACACGCAATATACGAAGCCCTTAGAGAGCTCTGATATCCTCTCAATTCGCCTGTCCGTGCTTGTCGGGGCGACCAGCATGACGGTCGCGATACCGAATTTCGTTGCCGCTTCCACCCACGGGGCGGCCTCTTCCGGCGGAAGGTCGGGTGCTATCACCCCATCCACACCGCTCTCTGCGGCCTTTTGCGCAAAACGCTCAAGACCGTAGCGATATATCGTATTGTAGTAGGTCATGATAACAACCGGGGTATCTACGCTCTCTCTTGCGCGCCTAACCAAGTCGAGAACCGTGTCGGTGTTTACGTTGTTTGCAAGGGCGACTTCCCCGGCCGCCTGGATTGTCGGGCCGTCCGCCAACGGGTCGGAATAGGGCACGCCAAACTCTATTAGGTCGGCGCCCGCTTTTGCGACCGCGACGAGCAGCTCGAGCGAGGTCTGGACATCGGGATACCCCGCCATGAGATACGGCATCAGCGCGGTTCGGTTTTCCTCTTCCAACTTATCGAAGACTGCATTGATTCTGTTAACTCGTGTAATGTCCATGATTAGAGATTCACCCCCAACGCTGCCGCTACGACCTGGACATCTTTGTCGCCCCGTCCCGATAGGTTGACGACGATTATGTCGTCTTTCGTTGTCTCAGCGATCATTTTGTCGATGTAAGCCACGGCGTGAGAGCTCTCGAGAGCCGGCAGTATACCTTCGATCTGTGAGAGCAGCTTGAAGGCTTCGAGCGCTTCATCGTCGGTGACTGAGGCGTACTCGGCAAGCGCGTTGTCTTTAAGATAGCTGTGCTCAGGCCCGACACCGGGGTAGTCCAAGCCGGCCGAGATGGAGTGCGCCGGCAGAACCTGGCCGTATTCGTCTTGCAGGAGATAGCTGAGCGAACCGTGGAGGATCCCCTTGTCTCCCCTTGAGAGGGGCGCACCGTGCTGCCCGCTTTCAAGACCATGGCCCGCGGGCTCGACACCGATAAGTCTCGTCTCCGTCCCTATGAAGGGATAGAAAATGCCCATCGCGTTGCTCCCGCCCCCGACGCATGCGATTATGAAATCAGGGGCGCGGCCCTCGGCCTGCTCGATTTGCTCTTTGGTCTCGCGGCCGATAATGGTTTGAAAATCCCGGACCATCATCGGATACGGGTGAGGTCCGCCGACCGAACCCAGCAGGTAATAGGTGGTCTCGACATTTGTCACCCAATCACGAATCGCCTCGTTCATCGCATCTTTGAGCGTTTTGGTCCCGCTGGTTACCGGAATCACGTCCGAGCCGAGAAGGTTCATCCTGAAGACGTTGAGTGATTGGCGCCGGGTGTCTTCCTCGCCCATATAAACCTCGCACTCCAGGCCGAAGAGTGCGGCGGCGGTCGCGCTCGCCACTCCGTGCTGGCCGGCGCCGGTCTCGGCTATTATCCTCTTCTTGCCCATTCTTTTAGCTAGAAGCGCCTGGCCTATCGTGTTGTTGAGCTTGTGTGAACCGGTATGGCAAAGGTCTTCGCGTTTCAAATATATCTTCGCCCTGCCGTAATGCCCGGTCAACTTTTTCGCAAAGTATAGCCCGGTCGGCCTGCTAATATATTCTCGCTGGTAAAAAGCGAGCTCGTCTTGGAAAGCCGGGTCGTCCCGATACTTTTCATATGCTTCGACTAGCTCTTCGAGCGCGGTCATCAACGTCTCGGGGACGAATTGTCCCCCAAATTCGTCGAAGTGACCTCGCTCATCTGGTAATAAGCGTTGCATGAAACTAACTCCTTTTGCCGGAACGCAACCGGCATCGATAAATGCTCTCGACGGGACGATGCTCGGTTCGTCTTAGTGGTCGCACTCGCAGACCGCTTTCATAAACTCACGGAGCTTGTACTTATCTTTCTTCCCCGGTTTCAGCTCGACGCCGCTGCCTACATCGACCGCGTAAGGCTTGACGACTTTGATCGCGAGGGCGACGTTTTTCGGGTTAAGACCGCCTGCTAAAATAATGGGTTTTCGCGACTCCAGGTTTCGCACGAGTTCCCAATTCAGATGGATTCCCGTTCCTCCGCGCAAGCCTTTGGCGTAAGCATCGACGAGAAAGGCCTTCACGTTTTTGCACGGCTCGAGCAGCGTCTCGGCCTCGAACTCATCTTCCCTGAAAAGCCACTCCTCTATCTCCGTATAGTTCCTCATCCTGAAAGCTTTGATGGCTTTGACCTGCAACTGCCCGCAGTATTCGGGCGTTTCGTCGCCGTGAAGCTGGACCGCATCGAGATTGCAATAGTCGGCTATGCGTTGCACATCACCGACGGGCGTATTTACAAACACCCCGACTGTCGCCACAAACGGTGACACCTCGTCTATGACCTCCAGCGCCTGATCCGGCTCGATTCGGCGCGGGCTGTCCGCGAAGACAAACCCGAGAGCATGCGCTCCAAGCTCCACCGCCAGGAGCGCATCCTCTTTATTGGTTATCCCGCAGATTTTCACACGCGTCATTATTCCGGCCAATCGTTGGTTATGTTAACTCCCGTTTTCGGGTGTGTGTCTATTTTTCCTCGTCGCTGCAGGCGAGCATGAAATCATAGTCCTTCAGGCCTTCCTTCAAGTAGCTATCGTAAGCGGTCATATCGAAGTAGCCGTTGCCGCTTAAGCCGAAGAGAATGACTTTCTCCTCACCGGCTTCCTTAGCTTTGAGCGCCTCGTCGATGGCGGAACGAATTGCGTGCGAGCTTTCCGGAGCCGGGATGATTCCCTCTGTGCGCGCAAACTGCAACGCGGCGTCGAAGACCTCTGTCTGGTGATAGGCGACCGCTTCGATGATTCCCTTGTCGTAGAGTGCGCTGATAATCGCTGAGTCGCCATGGTATCTCAAACCACCGGCGTGTATTCCGGCCGGGATAAAATCATGACCCAGTGTGTACATTTTAGTAAGCGGAGTCAAACCGGCGGTATCGCCGAAGTCATACCTGTATTCGCCTTCGGTCAACGTCGGGCATGCCTTCGGCTCGACAGC
>MELI01000075.1:8885-11332 GCA_001767575.1 Candidatus Aquicultor primus
GCCACAGCAGGCGATGACTATATCCGGGTAGTCGCCCGCCATCTCCATCTGCTTCTTGGCTTCCAGCCCTATAACGGTCTGGTGCAATAGAACGTGGTTGAGAACGCTTCCGAGTGAATAATGGGTATCTTCACGCATAGCCGCATCCTCTACCGCCTCGCTGATAGCGATGCCTAGGCTGCCGCTCGAATCCGGGCTGACCTCAAGAATCTTCAGACCGGTCTGCGTGTTTGTGCTCGGGCTCGCAAAGACGGTAGCCCCGTAGACCTGCATCAGCGAGCGCCGGTATGGTTTCTGGTCGTAGCTGACCCTTACCATGTAGACGACGCACTCCATACCGAAGAAGCTACATGCCATAGAGAGAGCGCTGCCCCACTGGCCTGCGCCGGTCTCGGTCGTCAGCCTCATAATGCCTTCCTGCTTATTGTAATAGGCTTGCGCGATAGCGGTGTTTGGCTTATGGCTGCCAGTCGCATTCCCGCCCTCGTACTTATAGTATATCTTGGCCGGAGTATCAAGCGCTTTCTCGAGCCGGTGCGCCCTGAAGAGCGTGCCGGGCCGGTAGAGATTATAAACCTCGCGGACTTCATCGGGTATCTCTATCCACCGCTCGGTGCTGACCTCTTGCTTGATAAGCTCCATGGCAAAGAGCGGTGCGAGATCGGCAGGACCGATCGGCTCTTTTGTGGCGGGATGGAGGTACGGCTCCAGTTGGAATGGGAGATCCGCCAAAATGTTATACCACGCAGTCGGTATCTCTTTCTCGCTCATCAAAAATTTTGTTGTCTTCAAATAACTCACTCCTTAGCTTATTTGTATATGTCTTTAAACCACGCTTTGCGTGATTGAATACTCTTTTTCATTGGCCGGCCCGGGCGCTTAAAAGCTCCGACAATTTTGCCGCTGGGTCCCCGCTCTTTAGAAGCGATTCGCCGATGAGAAAACCATCCGCGCCCGCCTCCAATAATCTACCAATGTCTGAGCTGGTCGAAATGCCGCTTTCGCTTATGATAACCCTATCATCAGGAACCATCTCTAGCAAGTCAAAAGACGTGGCCAGGTCGGTTTTGAGCGTATCCAGATTGCGGTTGTTTATCCCTATCAACTTCGCACCGCTTTCGATTGCGCGTTCGAGTTCTCCTTTTGTGTGGATTTCGAGCAATACCTCAAGACCCAATTCGTGAGCCAAATCCATCAACGTGGACAATTCGTTGTCATCGAGCAAGGCGGCGATTAGCAAGATTGCGTCGGCTTCGAAATGCTTCGCTTCGAAGACCTGGTACGCGTCGACAATAAAATCCTTGCGCAGCACCGGGAGGCCGCTTGCGGCTTTTACCAGACGCAAGTCTTCCGGTAAACCGCCAAAATATTTCTCATCTGTCAGAACCGAGATTGCGACCGCACCGCTGCGCTCATAAATCCCGGCAAGCTCTTCGAGTCCGTAAGCGACATTCATCTCGCCGCCCGATGGTGAGCGCCGCTTTATCTCCGCGATAACCGCCACAGGGCACGATTGCAGCGCGCTGATAATGCTGCGCTTTGCCTTGCCGTTGCTCGACATGAGTTCACCGACGGGGTTCCGTTTTTTTGCTTCTTCGATATAGAGCTTCTTGTCGGCTACGATTCTATCGAGTATCAACTTTAACCCTCCCTGCCTGCGCGTTGACTAAATTCACGGAGCGCTTCGAGTTTCGCTAATGCGTTTCCGCTGTCTATCGATGCTGCGGCCTCCTTCACACCATCTTGAAAGCCTTCGGCCTTGTCGGCCGCGATCAGCGCGGCGGCGGCGTTCATCAGCACGATATCGCGTCTGGGAGACTTTACGCCGCTTAGCACTTCAAGTGTTATTTTGGCATTATCCTCGGCGCTTCCGCCTTGTAGCATATCGATAGTGGTCCGCTTGAGTCCGCACTCCTCGGGGATTACGGTGTGTGTTGTGACCACGCCATCCTTAAGCTCCGAGATCTTGCTCTCGCCCGTGTTGGACAGCTCGTCAAGCCCGTCGTGGCCATGGACGACGAGCGCGTGCTTGATGCCCAGGTTACCCAAGACGTAAGCCATAACCTCAGTTAAATCCGCGTCATATACGCCGAGTACCTGGGCTGTTGCGCCGGCCGGGTTGGTTAGTGGGCCAAGGATATTAAAGACGGTCCGGACACCTATCTCGCGGCGAGGACCGAGCGCGTGCTTCATCGCGCCGTGAAAATTAGGCGCGAACATGAAACCGATGCCGATATCCTCAATCGCTTTTTCGACCTCGGTGGGGGTTAAATCTATCCGTATCCCGAGCGCCTCCAAAACATCGGCGCTGCCGCTTTTACTCGACACCGACCGGTTTCCGTGTTTGGCAACCGGAATGCCCGCACCCGCCACAACGAACGCAACCGTCGTCGAGATGTTAAAAGTATTCCGCTGGTCACCCCCGGTACCGCAGGTGTCGACTATCT
>MELI01000075.1:11380-24878 GCA_001767575.1 Candidatus Aquicultor primus
CGAAGCCGGATATCTCATCGACCGTCTCGCCCTTCATGCGCAGAGCGGTGATAAACGATGCAATCTGTGCCGATGTTGCTTCGCCGCTCATCATAACCTCCATGACCTGCTCGGCTTCATCTCGCGTGAGGTCTTCGCGGTCTATGACTGTCTTTATCGCCTGAACGATCATTTTGCCCTCCTTAATCAAAATACTTGCCTAAACGGCGGCGGCACGGCTTGTATTGCCTGCCGCGATAAAGTTCCTTAAAAGTGCTTTTCCCTCGCTTGTCAGAATCGATTCTGGATGGAACTGCACGCCTTCGATGGGCAGCTCGCGATGGCGAAACGCCATGATAAGCCCATCCTCGGTCTCGGCCGATATTTCAAGCTCCGGCGGGAGTGATTCGCGCTCCACGACAAGCGAGTGATACCGCGTCGCGCTGAACGGGTTTGGCAAGCCCTTAAATATCGTCTTTCCATCGTGGCTTATCTTCGAGGTCTTCCCATGGACAAGCACGCCCGCGTGGACTACCTTGCCACCGAATGCGGCGCCGATAGCCTGATGTCCCAAGCACACACCGAGCACCGGAATCTTGCCGGCCGCCGCCCTTATGAGGTCAATCGATATACCGGCGTCTTCCGGCCGCCCCGGACCGGGTGATATGACGATTTTGTCGGGTTTGTCCGCCAGGATATCGTCGACACCTACCTCGTCGTTTCGATAAACGGCCAGTTCTTGCCCCATCTCGGCCAAATATTGCACCAAATTGAAAGTGAATGAATCGTAGTTGTCGATCATTACAATCATCTAATCCTCCAAACTACTTAACGGCTCGCAGACGGCCGTCTGGCGGCAACTGTCCCGGCCCAAATAAAAAAACCCTCAATCCCATATGGGACGAGGGTTATAGTCTCGTGGTGCCACCCAATTTCACAGTTCCCGGATATTTGTATCGTGCTTACTCCGGGTTCCGCCTCTTGTGTACGGTACGGATACTTCGCCTTTGGTCCTGCTCTTTTTGCTGTGAGCTTTGGACTTTAAGCTTTGAACTATCTTATACCGCCCTTCCTTTTAACGGTGGAGGCTCCGGTGACGCTACTCGGACATAATCCTTTCACATCTACGCCTCGGGGGCCCACTCGACCAGTAACCCGGTGCCGGCTTTCACCAAGCCCGGCTCGCTTCTTACCTGTTCTTCTAGTCTACTTTCCCCGTCATAGGCAGGTATTTAGTTAAGGTGAAGATAGCACATGCTCAAGCGCATGTCAATTGCTATGCCATTTCTTATTGCTCTTCGTCTATCTCGAGCTTATATAGACATGTATTCGCCTGCAGCAGTTCAAGCGCCGCATCCTTGTCGAGACCGGCCTCATCGAGCGCTCGCGAATCGAAAGCAGTTTTATTCAGGCAACTGCTCTTGCAGAGAATAGTCTGACTCTTGATATGTCTTCCGCTTATAAAGGTCTTATCGAGAATTATCTTCCGCACGTTTTGATGGCACACGCAAAATGGGTGAACCACCGCCGCATCAGGATACAATATTCTGTGTTTTTCGGTAAGGGCGGCAAACACTTCATTATTTTCATCGCTCAGTTGCTTTACTGTATCCCTGAACGGACAACTCGCGGTGCCGTAAATATCGCCGCCGAGCGGGACAGGCTGTGACTCCAATTTTGAGATAGCCGCTTCGCCGCTCTTTACCGCCTCGAAAAACGCCTCTTTTGAGGAATAGTGCTCTTCCGGGAATGATTGTCCCATTTTTATCAAAGTATCCTCTATTAAACGTATCGAAACGTCCATCGAAGGACCAAAATCTTTAAGGTAGTTGACCAGGCCTTCGACGGGCGCCCTCCTGACCGCCGAGCCCGAAATCACATGGTCGGCCTCGTATTGGCCGCCGATTTCGTAGCCCTTGTTCGTTATTTTATACTCTAATATCTCATTGCTGTGCTCGCTCGCCCGGTGCTTCAAGACCAGCAGCGCCTTGCGCACTCTCGACTCCAGCTCGACATACTTTAGCTGGATTATAGTCTCGACAATGTAGGGAAGGCCGAATTCCAGGCCGCCGACATCCCCGAGAAAGAGGCGGTCTTCTTGCAGGAGCATGCTGGTGACTTTGTGCCTGCGAAAAGAATTGACCATCGAGTAGGCGAGGTTTCTCATTCGTTTAGGCTCTTCACCGATGCTCTCCAGGTGGTTGAACGCATCCACCACTGCCCGTTTCACGTCGTATTTTAAGATAGCATCATCGAACTCGCCGCCCGGTTTGCGCGCTATGCTCAAGAAGACCTCGGGTGTGGTGAAAATCATCTTGAGCTTGCCTTCTTTTTCATACTTCTCGAGGTCGATGCCGATAGAGCGGGCATCTCTGTAAAGCGAGGCAGAGAACTCCTCAAATGTTACATAAAGGCCGGCTTCTCCGTTCTCGATTCCGTGAGCGAGAAATTGGAGGGCCAGCGTCGTCTTACCGGTACCCGGAGCTCCCTTAATCATACAGGAGGCACCCTCGTAGAGCCCGCCGCCGAGCATGCGGTCGAGCATTTGTATCCCGGTCTTAAGCCTGTTTTCCATTGCAATCCACCTTTGCGAAATCTTGCTTGTCCATCGAGGGCTACCATTTTACATGTCGTATGGCCAGGCATCGGATCGTATTACAACCATGCCATCAAACTATTTGGTAGCCCTATTTTATTGGAAGTTTGTGAAAAATGCAACTATCTGCAAGTGGGACGGACATTGGCGGCTTGTAATCGATCGTTTAGCAGGCAATAAAAAGGCCCGCGAGTTGCGGGCTATAATAGGCTTTTACAAGAAGAGAACCCTTGCCTCACTCCTTGTCGTCTATCCCTGTCGAGCGCATGGACTTACAGCTGCTACACGAGTACTTGCGTTTACTGCTTGAGTCTAAGATATCACTTTGCGTTCTTGCGCCATCCCGGTCGTCATCGCTATCGCCTCCGGTATAACCATTATTATCTCCGGAACCGCTAGATTCACCCGATGCCGGAGCGTTCTTACCATGAATGGTTGTCCCGGTAGTCGTCTTGCCGATATTTTGCGATGATTCCTTACTGCCATCTTGGACGCTGCCGCTTACGCCATCGTCGTTATCTGAAGTACTTCCCTTAAAATTCTTAGGCTTTTTAGTTCCCGGCTGCTCAGACTTTGGCGTCGCCCGCCCTTTATCACGCTTGTTTGACTCTTTATCACGCTTCTCCCCGTCACCGGAGTCTTTCTCGTCATTCCCAGACTTGACATCATGTTTGCCTGAATCATCAGCGTCGACCTCCTCGTTGTTGCTGAGAGCCCGCTCAATCGCAGGCTTCGCAGTCTCCGGGACTTTCTTCAGGACCGCTTCGAGAACGACCCTGTTCTTCTTGGCAAGGTCGTCCATGGATGACTTGAACTTAGCACTATCTCCCGACGCCGTTCGGGCCGCCTCGATATTCTTGGCAACCGCCCTCATCAGGGCCGGGTTATTTTTATTATCTTTTTCTAGAGCCTCCAGCTCGTCGACTCGCTCCGATGCAAAATCCAAATACAGGGCGGCTTTTTTCTCATCGCTGCCGGCCACACCGACTCTCGCTTTCTCTACTGCAAGCTTAACCGGATAGAGCGGGGTTCCAGGCAAGCTCCCTTTGGCCATGACAATGGTGCCGCTGCTCAACATTGCAAAGACCAAGGTCACAATGCCTAGCTTCGCGAACGGCCTGCTCCAAATCGACGTCTTCGGACTCCGCTTTGATATCTGTGGCATATTCTGACGCTCGACGCCTGTCTCCCATGCTTTATGCTCGACCGCTGCGAGCAATCTCTCTCTTGCCGCGCGCTTTCTCTCGAAGTTTGGCTCAATTGTTGCGGCCTCTCTCAACCTCAAGGCGGAAACGAGTAACGGCTCAAGCGCGGAGCGCTCCTCTTTATACGCGTCGAGGCACTCCTCCAACGTCTTCTCATTATTTATGATTGCTTCGGCACACTCGTCGAGTACGTCGATGATATCCCTTTTCACTTACTCTCTCCCTAAAGTCTTGCCTAGAGCGCTTATCGCTCTGTGCTGCAACGCTTTAACCGCACCTACATTCTTACTTATCGCCTTTGCGACTTCCTCGTTGCTCATCCCTGAGATAAAACGCATTATTATCACCTGCTGTTGCTCCTCGGTGAGCGTCTTTATCGCACTTACCAGGCTGGCCCTGTCGTGTTCGCGTATCGCAAACTCCTCCGGTCCGCACCCGCCATCGTAGAGCGAATGCTCCTCGCACGCGATGTCGACCATCTCATACTTGCCTGCGCGGTAATAATCGATGACCAGGTTGGAGGCGATTCTGAATAACCAGGATGAAAACGGCGCTCCCCGCCACTCGAATCCTGAGATCTTCTCCAGAGCTTTTAGAAACACCTGTTCGGCGATGTCTTCTGCTTCATGGCGATTGCCTACTTTATAGTAGGCGTAGTTAAAAATCTTATCAAAGTACAGGTCGTAAATTCGACCGAAAGCTTCGGCGTCATAATTCTTTGCTCTTTCTACTAGTTCTTTGATGTCTGCTAGTTTATCCATATTGCCATAGCTTTCACTTGTTTTAACGGCTATTCGACCATTTGGTTACGGGTAAAAGAAAACTTTTCGGGCAACAAGGTCTCGTTTATATGAGACGGGACCCAATGTCGACCTTAAAAATCGAAGCGTAATGCTCCACACCATTCTATCGTCAACGACATAATAAATGTATACTCGCATTTTTTGGCTACGATGTATTAGTATCTGAGCATTCTCACGTATTTTATATTTAGACCGTAACCTTATGGCATGAGTTGCGTTTAAGTAGTTGAAAGCTGCCACACCAAGCGCCATTTTATAGAGCGCTCGCCAAATCTATAAACCGCTTTTAAGCAAAGGATTATCGAGGAGGAGAAAATGTTCAAACGACTATTGGCCCTATTCTTAGTAGCAATGCTCGTAGTGCCCGCCGCCGCAATAGCATCCGGCAAATCTGATACCGCTGCAAGCAAGCCGGCCGGCAAAAGCCTGGAAAGACAAGATTCACAGGCAGCGACAGCAGATGGCGAAAGCGAAGATGGCGATGTGGGCACAAAAGACAAGCGCGAAAAAGGTAGTAAGGCCGGAAGAGCCGGCACCGACAGGGCAAACACTGTCACTGCGACCGACAATGACGACGATGACGCCACTTCAACCCCGACAAATGGCAAACTGAGAAAGCCGGTAAAACGCCTGAAAAACATCGGCGTCAATGCAGGCTCGGAAGACACCGAGACCAGGGCTTTAAGAAAGGCCGAGAAAGAAGCGGACAAAGCCGCTAAGAAAGCCTTAAAGGAATTGCGCAAAGCTGAAAAGAGAGCGTTGAAGGAAGAGCGCAGGCTGGGGAGTATCGACAGCAGCGGCACCATCGATAATAGTGGTACGGCTGACAGCACAGGAACCGCGCGCGGCCTGCAAAGGGCAGCAGCCGCCATCACTGCGAATATCGAAAGAATGGTCGAGAAATTCGGTGATGGCACTAAGAAAGCACAGGCAAGCCTGACGAGAGTCCTTAACAAGTTCAACACCTGGATAGAGCTTATTCTCGCAGGCGGGAAAAAGCATCCCGGAAACGGTCAGGGAAGCAACGATGACACTTCCACCCCTAGTTCGGGTGACAATACAAGCACTCCTACCTAGACGATAGACTGGGATGCGGCGTGGAGACCGGGTGCTCAGGCACTTCGCGAAGCTAGCATCGTCCGAAACTATGGCTTAAGCCCGCTCATGAGCGGGCTTTTTCTGTTCTCTAATGCTTTATGAACCGCTCTATGCTTTTATGAGCCGGCAATTTCTTCGCTGATATGGCCGTTTCGCGCTACATGCGTGACCAGCATTACGCAGGTTCCATCTTTGGCTTCATCGATTGACACCTTTTCCATGAGCGCCAACATAAGCGGGATACCCCGCCCCCGGAAATTGACCTCGTCACCGTTGGGCCCATGCACACATCGCCTAAATCGGCCCTCGTCTTTTATGGTCACAGTCAAATACTCACTGTCGCAAGTCGCTGTGAGACGCACGACATTCTCACGTCCTAGTGGTGAACCGTGCTCGATGGCATTGGCCGCAGCTTCACCAATGGCGACTTGGAGGTCGAAGAGTCGTTTTTCATCGAGTTCACAATGATTACCGATGAAATGTATGTGGTCGCGAACGCGAGCCAGGTTGGATGATTCGCTCCCTATAGCAAATTCATCTAAAGAATTGTGGAGAGTGCACTTTCTACACCTATGCATCGAACGATCGTGTTTACGTGAGCACAAAAACAATCATATCCTTTACGGCCGACCTCATGACAATCAGGGTAAGAACATACATTTAAAATCCCGACATCATCGACCTGTTCCTGTGGACGTCTATGACTGTAATTTACACAGAGCTTCGTCCATTATTAACAGTGCTATACCCGTTGATGGATTTTGCAGACCGGACTTACTCCTGTTTAATCTAATTCTAAGCCTCTATATTACAAGCGTCAACAATAAACCGGTTGTACGGCATCCAAGCAATCCCCCTACCGTTGCGCTTACAAAGCGGCGTCTGCATAGCCGGCCTGGTCTATCGCCGCGAAGAGCGCTCGCGCTTTGTTCTTGGTTTCGATATATTCCCGCTGAGGCACCGAATCCGCGACAATGCCGGCTCCGGCTTGAACATAAGCCTGGCCGTCTTTCATAATGATGGTGCGGATGGTTATACCGCAATCGAGATTACCGTTAAACCCGAAATACCCGTATACGCCGGCGTACGGCCCGCGAAGCGTCGGCTCGAGCTCATCGATTATCTCCATCGCCCGAATCTTCGGGGCTCCCGAGACCGTTCCCGCCGGAAACGCGGCTCGAAGCGCATCGTACGCACTCTTGCCTCCCGCCAGCTCGCCCGTGACCGTCGAAACGATGTGCATGACATGCGAATATCTCTCGACATACATTAAATCGTCCACCTTGACTGTTCCGGGCTCGCAGACCCGTCCGATATCGTTTCTACCTAAATCGACGAGCATAACATGCTCGGCGCGCTCTTTTTCGTCCCCCATGAGGTCATCCTCGAGCATGCGCTCTTCATCCGCGCTCTTGCCCCTCGGCCTGGTCCCCGCTATCGGCCGAGTGAGAACAACTCCGTCCTGAACTTGAATAAGCGGCTCGGGAGAAGACCCGGCTATCACGCAATCTCCGGTCTTAAGATATATCATGTAGGGGGATGGATTGATGGTGCGCAGCACGCGGTAGATATCGAACGGCTCGATGGTAACGGGCGTCGAAAATCTCTGCGAAAGGACGACTTGAAAGATATCGCCGTCATAGATATATTTTTTAGCCTTCTCGACCATCTCGGTAAAACGGCTCTCGGTAATATTCGAGGAGAATTCACGCGTCTTGAAACGCGCTATCTCCACGAGTTGAGTGTGGACGATAGACGCGCGCAATTTCTTTATCAGCCCGTCGATCTTCTCGACCGCGCTGCTGTAGAGTTCGTTGAGGTCACCACCGTTAACGCGAGCATTTACAACGACTTTCATCTTATGCTTCAAGTGGTCGAAGATTACGATCGCATCCGTCAGCATGAAGACCATCTCCGGGATGTCGAGGTCGTTGGTCGCGCTTTGCGGTATCTGCTCGAAGTAGCGAATGGCGTCGTAGCCCAAGTATCCGACCGCTCCGCCGTAGAACGGCGGAAGCCCTTCGATGTCCGCCGGGCGATATGCGGCCATCTTCTCCTCCAGTACGCTGAGCGGGTCATCTACATCTTCCAGAATGGTGTCCTCCTCGCCCTCTATCGTAACGCGATTTCCGTGCGCGGTGATAATGAGGTAGGGATTGCTCCCGAGGAACGAATACCTTCCTTGTTGCTCGCCGCCGACAACGCTTTCGAGCAAGAACGAGTTGGTCTCATTGCCCAGCTTCAGAAAGGCCGAGACCGGCGTGTCCATGTCCGCGATGATTTCCCTGAAGACCGGGATTACATTGTAGTCTTCGGCCAATTTCTTAAAATCGCTTCGAGATGGTGTATACATTTTTATCCTCCATAAATAAAAAAACCCTCAATCCCATATGGGACGAGGGTTATAGTCTCGTGGTGCCACCCAATTTCACAGTTCCCGGATATTCGTATCTTGCGCTCTCCGGGTTCTGCCTCTTGTGTACGGTACTTGGATATATTCCGTTCGCATCTACGCCTCGAGGGCCCACTCGACCAGTAACTCGGTGCCGGCTTTCACCAAACCCGGCTCGCTTCTTACCTGTTCTTCTAGCCTACTTTCCCCGTCATAGGCAGGTATTTAGTTAAGGAGAAGGTAACACAGCCGAAATACGCTGTCAATCCAGACGGCTTTTGCTTAAGGGATTTATGGCGCCATATAGCGTATAACCGCCGGCTATGCGGCTTCGCGCTTGCTGGTTATGTAGTCGGAGGCCATCAAGCACAGTTTCTTAAGGTCTGCTTGAGAATCGCGCGCCGAAAAAATATTTTCGCTCGCCGCTAGAGGCTCATTCGACAACATCGCACCGGCATTGGCGAGTGGTTCCTTAAGGGATGGCGGGCCGGCGATGGCCAATCCGCTTACGACATCCGATGCGATGAGCGCAAGCGCGCCCTCACCTACCGAGACCAGCGCGGCGTTCTGCTCAAACGCGCGCAAAATAACCGTCTTGCCCGCAAGGCTATCCGCGACAGCGTTCGCGGTCGCGCCATCCGCGATAACGATGACGTCAAAGTTTTGTCCAGCCGCGTCCGCGAACGACATATCGCTATGCGTGCTGAGCAGGCTTGTCGAGTCGCAGACTTCTTCATCCGCTGATGAGCTCGCTATGCGCGTCGATGCGTCGAGGTCTCCAAAGCAATCCCATATAATCTCGAATGCCTTCGCATCAAGCCCATCGATTGCCAAAAACAGGACTGTCTTGTCTAACATGTCGGCCATATAAATCCCTCCAAACAGTCGGTCAGAAATCCAATACGCCGACTATTTACCCCTTTGCGAAGTATTAAAATCGAGATAATTCTCGAAATATTAGAGCAACAGGAGGGAGTTGTTGGTGCTGGGTTGGACGAGGAACGCTTTGCTATCCACCCATCTCTACTTCGGGCTCGGCAATCTTGATACTATCACCGGTTGTGAAATCTACCGCCCTGTAAAAACACGACTTATGGCCGGTATGGCAGGCGACGCCTACTTGCTCGACGAGAATAAGGAGCGCGTCGGCGTCGCAATCATAACGCAGCTCTTTAATGTGTTGGACATGGCCGGAGGTATCCCCTTTACACCAGTACTGATGCCGGCTTCTGCTCCAGAACCAGGTTCGTCCGGTCTCGATAGTCTTCTTGACCGATTCCTTGTTCATGTAGGCGACCATCAGCACCTCGTTTGTGCCCCGCTCCTGAATTATCGCCGGAATCAAACCGTTTGCGTCAAATTTTAGCTCCTCAAGAATCCGCACTTACTTATTACCTCCACAGCCTTAATCTGTCTTACATGCCGGGCTCACTCAGCCTCTGCACGCCGATAACCGACTTCGTGTACTCTTTGAGAATCTCCTGGACCGCCCTGCTGACGGCGTCGACGATCTTCGCCATCTCTCCCTCGTATGGGTTGAAGTCCGCCTCTACCAGGTGTTTGTCTATAATGCTCTTAATATGGACCCGCCCGACTTCACTCTCTAACATCAGCTATCATCTCCCCTTGCCATATCTCTATCCTTGGGGTTTACCGGCTAAATCGCGATTTAGCGAACAACCTTACTATTATGATGATACCCATATCGGCGGTTCATATCCCGCAACGATGACTAAGCGCGGCTTCTTGGCAGCACCGGCGGGCGTTTATGTAGACTGCCACGACCGCTGCTTACTCCATCCCGAGCTACAGCCTAACCGGTATCCCCTGGCCGGCCATGTACTCTTTTACCTCTCGAATGGAGAGTTCGCCGTAGTGGAATAGGGAAGCGGCCAGCACCGCGTCGGCGCCTGTCTCGACGACGACCTCCGCGAAATGCTCGAGTTTGCCCGCGCCGCCCGAGGCTATTACGGGGATGTTTACCGCATCGCAAATCGCTTTGGTGAGCGGCAGGTCATAGCCATCTTTGGTGCCGTCCCGGTTCATGCTGGTCAAGAGAATTTCGCCCGCGCCGAGCGATTCTACACGCCCGGCCCACTCGACGGCGTCGATTCCGGTCGGCACGCGCCCGCCGTTTACGTAGACCTCCCACTTATCCGGCCCGATGAGTCGCGCATCGATAGCGACGACGATACATTGCGAACCGTAGCGGCGCGATGTCTCCCGTATAACGTCGGGATTCTTCACGGCTGCGGTGTTCATACCGATTTTATCGGCGCCGGTGCTGAGCATCCGGCGGATGTCGTTGCTAGACTTTATCCCGCCGCCGACGGTATATGGGATAAAGACCTGCTCGGCGGTGCGCGATGCGACATCGAAGATGGTATCGCGCCCTTCATGGGACGCGGTTATATCCAAAAAGACCAGCTCGTCCGCGCCCGCTTTATCGTATACCTCGGCCAACTCGACCGGGTCGCCGGCGTCGCGCAAATTGACGAAGTTGACACCCTTGACTACACGTCCGTCCTGGACATCGAGGCAGGGGATGATTCTAACGGTTAGCATTATCCCACCTCGCAAGCTCTATCGCTTCCGCAAGAGTGAAGTTGTTTTCATATAGGGCGCGTCCGATGATAACGCCCTCGACGCCCGCTACCTGAAGCGGCTTTATCTGCCTGATATCGCTGAGCGTGGAGACGCCGCCGGAAGCTATGACCGGTATATTGATGTTCTCGGCCAATTCCTCGGTCGCGAAGAGGTTGACGCCGGTCTGCGCGCCGTCCATCATGATATCGGTATAGACGATGCGGCTGACGCCGTAGACTTCAAGCTGCATGGCCACATCGGTCGCAAAGATATCGGTCTCTTCGACCCACCCTTTTATCGCCACCTTGCCCTCCCTGGCATCGAGACCCGCGACTATCTTGCCGGGGTATTTAGCGCAAGCCTCTTTGACCACCTCGGGACTGCTTATAACGGAAGTTCCCAGGATGGCGCGGGCGACACCGACGCTGAAAACGCGGTCCAGGTCTTCGATAGTGCGCAAGCCGCCGCCGAGCTGGACCGGCACATCGACCCGTTTTATTATCTCTTCGATTGCGCCGAGATTCTGCGACGACCCCGTAAAGGCGCCGTCGAGATCGACGACGTGCAAGAACTCAGCCCCGTCGCCCTGCCACTTCTCGGCCATATCGGCCGGGACATCGGCGTAGACGGTCGCGGCATCGGCTCGGCCCTGGTATAGGCGGACGCACTTGCCGTCCATTATGTCTATGGCCGGATATATTATCACGTGCATAACCCCCCAAAATTCTCCAGCACTTTCAAGCCGACGTCGCCGCTCTTTTCCGGGTGGAACTGGACGGCGTAGACGTTTCCGGACCAGATGCTGGAGGTAAACTCCAACCCGTAATCGGTCGTTGTCGAGATTATCCCCGTGTCTACCGGGTCGACATAGTAGGAGTGGACGAAATAGAAGTTCGACTCCCTCGGAACGCCCTTGAATATCGGCGCTTTGTTTACATACTGAACCTGGTTCCATCCCATGTGGGGAATCTTTTTGTCTGCGGGCAGACGCCGCACGGTGCCGTCGAAAATCCCCAGCCCCTGGTGGATGCCGTCTTCTTCACTTTCTTTGAAGAGCAGCTGGAGCCCGAGGCATATGCCGAGAAACGGCTTCTTTCTTGCAATTGTATCGCGCACCGCACCTTCCAAGCCCGCCGCCTGTAAGTTCGCCATGCAATCGGCAAACGCGCCGACCCCCGGCAAGACCACGCCTTCCGCGCGTCTTATGGCAATCGGGTCGCCCGAGACCGTTACTTCGAAACCGAGCTTCTCAAAAGCTTTCTCAACGCTCCTTAGGTTGCCCATCCCATAATCGATTATCGCTATCAAACCTATCACTCACTTTATCTATCGCTTCGCTTATATCTGTCGCTAACTCAATTTATCTATCGCTATGGCCGTATCCCTTCCGCTCTTTATGTAACCGGTGGCGCATGAGTTCGTGAAAACTGCTATATCCGGCCCTTAGTGCTCGGAATCTGCCCCGCGTTTCTCGGGTCTATCTCGACCGCTTCGCCGAGCGCGCGCGCCAGGCCTTTGAAGACCGCCTCCACCATATGGTGCGCGTTTCTCCCGGAGAGCATCTTGACATGGAGCGTTATAGCTGCGGTATTCGCAAAAGCCTGCAAGAACTCTACGGTCAAGAGCGTATCATAGCTGCCGATTATCTCGGCCGGCAACTCGACATCGTAAACGAGATACGGCCGCCCGCTGATATCGAGCGCCACCAGCGCGAGCGCCTCATCCATCGGCATGATACAACTACCATAGCGCCGGATTCCCTTTTTTTCGCCGACCGCCTCGTTGAGCGCCTGCCCAAGACAAATCCCGATATCTTCGACGGTGTGATGCCCGTCAACCTCTAAATCGCCTTTAGCTTTGACCTTTAAATCCATGAGCCCGTGCTTGCCGACCATCGCGAGCATATGGTCGAAGAAGGGGATTCCGGTGTCGACTTCGACCTCGCCCGTGCCGTCCAAGTTTAGAACCAGCTCGATATCGGTCTCTTTCGTCGTCCTTTTTATCTCAGATTTTCTTCTACTCATGATAACCTCACCTTTTAATCCTGGGGACGTTCCTTGCAAATCACACATTCTCAAGAATGTGTGATTTGCAAGGAACGTCCCCTACAATACGGCTTCTCGCAGCGCTTTCAGGAACGCCTCGTTTTCCGCTGCGGAACCCACGGTCACCCGCAGGCAATTCTCAAGCAGCACTTGATTGCCGCAGTTTCGAATCAATATGCGCTTATCGAGAAGGCCCTGCCATACTTCGGCGGCCGGCTTCTCCGTCTTGAACATTATGTAATTCGCCTCGCTCGGATACGGTTTCACGCGCTCTATCTTCGAAAGCTCGGCGAAGAGCCGGCCGCGCTCACTAAGAATCGCCTCTATCTTCTTCTCGAATATACCACGATGTGAAAACGCGATTCGCGCAATCGCCTGCGATAGTTTGCCGAAATTGAAGAATAGCTTCACCTTCAGCAAACTCTCGATGACTTCGCTGTTGGCCAAGAGATATCCGGCCCGCAATCCCGCCAGCGAATACGCTTTTGAGAACGTCCGCAGTATGGCCAAGTTTTCATACTGGGCCATTAGCGGCAGCGCAGTCTGGCCGCTGAACTCGGCGTACGCCTCGTCGATGACGACCAGCGCGTCGGTGTTTTTCAAAAGCTCTTCTATTTTCTCAAGCGGGACCAGGTCGCCCGTAGGGTTGTTCGGAGAGCAGAGAAAGATGAGCGCCGCGTCGACATCGTAGGCCTGAGCGATTGCGGAATCCGCACGGAGCGTCTCGGGGTCGCGCAGCAAAGACACCATCTCGGTCTCGGTGATGCGCCCGGTAATCCCGTAAATCTCAAACA
>MELI01000075.1:24946-33871 GCA_001767575.1 Candidatus Aquicultor primus
ACGTTTTCTAGGCCGAGCCCGTAATGGGCGGCGATAAGGCCGCGTAGCTCGGTCGAGAACGGGTCGGGATAGCGATTATACGATATCCGGTCGAACTCGTCCTTTATCTCATCTATAACCGATTGCGGCAGGTTATACGGGCTCTCGTTCGCTGCGAGCACTATGTCGGCCTCTACTTTTGGTAAGTGATATGGCTTGATGGCCGCGATGTGCGGGCGGGGACCGATCATCTTATTCCTCCATGCGATATTCTATCGATTTTGCGTGCGCCCCCAGGCCTTCGCCGGTGGCGATGGTAACAGCCGCGTCCGCGACCATCCCAAGTGACTGCTTCGAAAAGCTCAGCACGCTCGATTTCTTTATGAACGTATCCACGCTCAGCGGTGAGTAAAACCTCGCGGTTCCCCCGGTCGGCAAGACGTGGTTCGGGCCGGCGACATAATCGCCGACGGCTTCGGGCGTGTACGCGCCCAAGAATATGGCTCCGGCGTTTCTGACCATACCTAGCGCCTCCAGCGGATTATCTATCATCAGCTCGAGGTGCTCGGGTGCGATAATGTTGGAGAGGCGAATCGCTTCTTCGCGCGAGGCGACTAAGAATATCCGGCCGTTCTCCGTAAGCGATTTTGTAGCGATATCTTTGCGCTCAAGCCGCGCAAGCTGTATTTCCAGCGCTTCGACGACTTTCTGCGCCAGCGTCTGGGAATCGGTTATCAGGATTGAAGAAGCGTCCGGGTCGTGCTCGGCTTGGGCGAGCAGGTCGGCGGCGATATAGGCCGGTTTCGCATTGGCGTCGGCTACGACTACGACCTCGCTCGGGCCCGCGAGCATGTCGATATTTACCGAGCCCACGACCATTTTCTTGGCAAGCGTTACGTAGATGTTGCCCGGGCCCGCGATGACATCGACCTTTTTGACCGATTCCGTGCCGAACGCGAGCGCCGCAATCGCCTGGGCGCCGCCTACTTTATAGACCTCGTCGACGCCGACCTCGGCGGCGGCTACGAGCACTTCGGCGCGTATCGCGCCGGGTACGACCATTGCTATCTCGTCGACACCGGCGACCTTGGCCGGAATCGCGTTCATCAGTACTGATGACGGATAAGCCGCCCGCCCGCCGGGCACATAGATGCCGGCGCGCTCAACCGGCCTGACCAGTTGGCCCAAGAATACCCCGTTCTCAACGGTAAACCAGGAGTTTTGCTTTTGCCTCTTGTGAAAAGCGGTAATGCGCTCCTTGGCTTCTTTTATGGCGCCCAAAAACTCGCTCTCGACTAAAGAGTATGCCGCATCGAACTCCTCGGCGCTAACGCGGACCGTCTCCGGCGTCAGCGATATCTTATCGAACTTTTCGGTATACGCAAAAAGCGCTTTGTCGCCGTCACGCGTTACGGTTTCGATGATGTCGCGGACCGTCGCCTCGACATCCGGCCGTTCAAAAAGCGGCTTTGCCAGCAATTTGCGTGCGTCGAATTGGTCAAACCCCATTTTTAGTTCGATTTGCTTCATCATTTGATCACCATTCTTAGATCCGGGTTTCGGGTCTTAAGGAGTCCGGTCGATTGCCGCGAATCCTAATCCCACCGGTTTTTTCAGCTTATAAGGACTAAATAAAACTGCGGGTCATAACCCACAGTTTAATACATCCGGCAAACCCCCGCTATACGCTTATTATTATACTATATGAAAACGCTTTAGTAAAGTAAAGTATTAAAGTATGGGCAGCGCTTGCATTTGTGGTCTCAGTTGGCACCTTGAGCGCGCGGACATGAAGCCTATGGTACATCGAATTAGCAGTCTAGGCACCGGCCGGTAAACGCACCTCTCACCTACTCGATATTGACCGCGCCCTCACCGCAGAGTTCTTTGAGTTCGGCAAAGAGGCCGTTTTGAGGCGCGATGTTATATTCCGGCGCCAGAGCGAGAATCGTCGGCTCGCCGCCGTTTTGCAGCTTTAAAAAGACCGGCACGGGGCCCGGCTGAGTGCGCAAAATCTCTTTCAGGCGTTCCGCGAATTGGGCCGTCATCATCGACTTCGATACCGTCAGCACGAGCGCCGAGTTTCCGTTGAGTTTCTTGCCATTGCTCGTGCCATTAATGGTACCATTGCTCGTTCCATTACTGGTACCATTTCCGTTGGGTTTTGCTTTGCGGCGGTTGGCGGCTTTTCCGCCGGTCTTCGCGTCGAATTCCCGTATCTCCAACGAGATGACCTTTATCTCATCCTCTTTTATATCGAGACGACCTTTTATCAGCACGATTTTGTCTTCGGCTATAATATCCTTGAACTTATCGTAAACGGCCGGAAAGACTATAACCTCGACCGAGCCGTCCAAATCCTCTACGTTCAAGAAGAGCATCAGGTCGCCCTTCTTGGTGGTCAGCCTGGTGATTTTTGCGATGATTCCGCCGACCCAGGCGACGGTCCCATCCTTCTGCTCTTTCAGTTCGGATGTGGAATACTCGGTCTGGTTCAAGAACTCGTCGGCGACACCGAGCAGCGGGTGGTCGGAGACGTATAACCCGAGCATCTCTTTCTCGTACAGGAGCAGCTCGGGCGTGTCGAACTCGGGAACGATGTCATCAATCGGGTCGTTGACCGCTTCGGCGGTGCCGGAATCTCCGCTGTCCCCCAGGTCGAAAATGGTAAACTGCCCCGACGCCTTGTCTTTTTGGCTGCGTGCGCCAATCTCGACCGCTTTCTCAAATGTGAGAAGGAGCTGTCTGCGGCTGACCTTGCATGAGTCGAACGCGCCGCCCTTAATAAGGCTCTCAATGGTGCGCTTGTTGAGCGCGTTCGTATCGACGCGCCGGCAGTAATCATAAATCGAACGGAACAGCCCGTTCTCTTCGCGCTCGCGAATGATGGCTTCGATAACGCCCTCACCGACATTTCGCACGGCGGAGAGGCCGAAACGGATAGCTTTACCCACGACCGTAAAATCGCGGTAACTTTCGTTGACGTCCGGCGGCAGTATCTCGGTACCCATGCGCCGGCATTCGTTTATATACTGGGCCACCTTGTCTTTGTTGCCCATGATGCTGGTGAGAAGCGCCGCCATGAACTCGACCGGGTAGTTGGCCTTGAGCCACGCCGTCTGCCAGGAAATAGCCGCGTAGGCGGTGCTGTGGCTCTTGTTAAAGCCATAACCGGCAAAATGGACGATGAGGTCGAATATCTTGCCGGCCAGATTGGCGTCTACACCGTTGTCGACCGAGCCGCTGATGAATTTCTCGCGAAACTTAGCCAAGACCTCGGGGAGTTTCTTGCCCATCGCTTTGCGTAGGGTATCGCCCTCCCCCATCGAAAAACCCGCCATGGTGGAAGCGATGAGCATGACTTGTTCCTGATAGACCATGACCCCGTAGGTCTCTTTTAGAATAGGTTCGAGCATCGGGTGGAGGTGGCTTATCGGTTTACGGCCATGCTTGCGGTCGACAAAATCCTTGACCATTCCGGAGCCGAGCGGACCCGGTCGGTAGAGCGCCAGAAGCGCGATGATATCGGTGAACGCGGTCGGCTGGAGGTCGCGCAGAAGCGCCCGCATCCCGGAGCTCTCAAGCTGAAAAACACCGGTGCTCTCGCCGCGCCTGAGTAACTCATAAGTCGTCTCATCGCTCAGCGGCAATACGTCGATATCGATATCGACACCATGTATCATTTTTATGTTCTTAACGGCGTTGTCTATGACCGTGAGGGTCCTCAGTCCGAGAAAATCCATCTTCAGGAGGCCGATTTTCTCGATACAGCCCATGCTATATTGCGTAACTATCTCCGCGCCGCCTTTGCGCTGGATGGGAGTGCGGTTCGTCAGCTCCTGGTCGGCGATGACGACACCGGCGGCATGTATGGAATCCTGGCGCACCAGGCCTTCGAGATTCTTGGCCATATCGATGACGCGCTGCGTGAGTTCGTCGTTCTCATAGGCATCGCGCATCTCCTGCGACACTTTAAGCGCGGCGTCTATCGTCCATTGCCTGCCCTCGTGCAACCCGTCGGGAATTAATTTCGCGATTTTGTCGACCCGCCCGTAAGGGATATCGAAGACCCGCCCCGCGTCGCGAATCGCGGCTTTGGCCGCCATCGTACCAAAGGTGATTATCTGAGCGACCCTGTCCTCACCGTATTTTTTCGTCACATAATCTATTACTTCCGGACGTCTTTCGAAGCAAAAATCGATATCGATATCGGGCAAACTTATTCGCTCAGGGTTCAAAAACCGCTCGAAGAGCAGATTGTATTCCATCGGGTCGATATTTGTGATTTTCAGGCTATAGGCGACGATACTGCCGGCGGCGGAGCCACGCCCCGGCCCCACCTTTATATCATTTGATTTTGCGTAATTTACAAAATCATGAACAACAAGAAAGTAGCCGGGGAAACCCATCTGCTCGATGACGCCGATCTCGTATTCGAGGCGCTCCCTGTGTGCTTCCGTCGGGTTCGGGTAGCGCTTTGCAAACCCTTCCCGACATAACTTTTCGAAATACTCGTCGACCGTGTAACCCTCGGGAATCTCATAGTTGGGCAGGAGATACTCCCCGAACTTTATCTCGACGTTGCAGCGGTCCGCGATGTTGCAGGTGTTTTGGAGTGCCTCGGGGCGGCCGGGAAATATCGCCGCCATCTCGGCGCCGCTTTTCAGGTAGAATTCGTCGGTCTCGAACTTCATCCGACCCGGCTCGGCCAGGGTTGAGCCGGTCTGGATACAGAGCAAGACATCGTGGGTCTGCGCGTCCGCCTGTTTCGTGTAGTGAATATCGTTTGTCGCGATTACGGGCAAACCCAGCTCGTCGGAGAGCTTGAACATGCCGACATTTACTTTTTTTTGCTCGGCAAGGCCGTGGTCCTGGACTTCGAGATAGAAGTTACCCTCGCCGAAAAGCTCATTGAAATAGAGCGCCTCTTCTTTGGCGGCCTCGTAGTTGTCCTGGTTGAGGTGGCGCGCGACCTGACCGGCCAGGCACGCCGACGCGGCTATCAGGCCGTCATGGTACTGCTCAAGAAGTTCTTTGTCGACACGTGGCTTATAGTAGAAGCCCTCGAAAAAGCTTAGAGCTACAAGCTTCATAAGGTTTCGGTAGCCTTGCTCGTTTTCGGCGAGCAGGAGCAGGTGCGTATATGACTCGGTGCTTCTCGTCTTCTCAAAACGGCTGCCGGGCGCTACGTATACCTCGCAGCCGATAATCGGTTTTATCCCCTGCTTTTGGGCTTCCTCGAAGAACTCGATGATGCCGTACATGACCCCGTGGTCGGTGAGCGCAATCGCGCTCATGCCAAGCTCTTTAGCTTTGCTGACCAGCTCTTTTACGCGAGATGCCCCATCGAGCAGTGAAAACTCTGAGTGTGTATGTAGGTGGACGAAGTCTGCCATGCCGCTCCTTGCACTAGCCCGGTGTTGAAGTTTGAGTCAATTATACCCCAGTGTGTGAAGGCGACAAGGGCGCTTTATGCGCGTTGTCGAAGATGACCAAGAACATAAAAACTCCGCCTAAACGCGCTTAACCTGCGTTCAAACATTGCGCCACCGTAATATTCCAGCGCAAATAAGCCGAAAAAAGAGATGACTTTATGTAAATAATATTTAGGAAATCACACGCGCATGTACTATAATAAGGGTATGTTTCAATTGCATAACGATACGTCGAAGCCCGTCCCCTTCAGGTATAGCTTGCGCTCGCGCTTGCTGTTGTTATTGGTGGTCATGCTTCTACCGTTGATACTGTTCTCCGTCTACCAGGCGTACCTCAGTTACGAGCAGCTCACAAAGCAAATTCTCAGCGATAACGCTCGCGACGCGAAAGAGGTGGGCAACAACGTCGACGAGCTGATTCAATCGACCGCCGACCTACTCGTCGCCATCTCAAGCAGCCAGCCGGCGCAAGAGCAAGACTTCGGCGAACTCAAGCAGTGGTTTGGCACCGTCGCCAAGAAATACCCCTACTACAAAAACATCATCTATGTCGACCTCGACGGCAACATCCGGGCAGCCGCCTACACCTACACAAAGAAAGACGGGAAGATACTCGCGAACGTCAGCAATACCGCATATTATAAGCGGTCTCTTTCTGCCGACGGACTCGCCTACGGCGATTTCATGCTCGGCGTCTTGAGCAACCAGCCGGTAATTCACATTACCTATCCAGTAAAGAAAGACGGTGAGAAAATTGCGTTCGTCTCGGTCGCGTTCGACCTCGCGCGCCTACAGGAGCGTATCGTAACATCGAATATTACCGAAGGTTCAGAGATATCCGTCTTCGACCAAAACGGCACGGTCATCGCTCGAACCCTCGACCCGAGCCAGTGGGTCGGCAAATGTTTTAAAACTAGCGATATTTTCGCATCGGCAGCCGGCGGCAAGAAGAACTTAACCGCTCCCGGCCCCGATGGCATCGTGCGGCTTATGACCTTCCAGGGGACCGATATGACGCCCTGGGTTGTGACGGTCTGCTACGAGGAGGCCGCCATCAGGAAATTGGCGACGAACAACCTCCTCAATGAACTCATGCTCTTTGTTCCGCTGCTCTTTGTTGCGCTCATCGGCTGGCTCTGGATAGGCCGTGATGTCGATACGCGCTACAAAGAAGCCCGTCGCTTGAGCCTGACGGATCCCAAAACCGGCCTTGGCAGCTTCCTGAAATTCAACCACGACCTGGAACAAGATATGGCGCGCGCCAAGCACCACATGCAATCTATGGCGCTCCTGGTTCTGGGCGTGCAGGGACTACGCGAGATGAAAAAAGGTGTGGCCTATGAATATGGCAACGAGCTGCTCATAGGTATAGCGGACATCATCCGCAATAACCTGAGCGACACCGATTTCGCCTACCGTTTCGATAGCGATGAGATCAGCGTTCTCTTGACGTCAACCGACGAATTCGATGCCTACGAGTTCGCCCAGCACGTAGCCGATGATATAGAAAAAAGCGATTTACTTAAAAAGCATGATTGGAACGAGCAGCTCGACATCGCTATCGGTATCGCGGTCTATCCACTCGACGCATCCACGGCAGACTGCATCGTCCAGTGCGCAACCGAGGCGCTCCACGACGCCAAGGCCTCCGAGACCACCAAAATATTCGCTTATTCGCAGACGCAAAGACCCCAGAAGGTTAAAGAGTCCGCCGGCTGACGATAGAATTTAGAGGCCCCGTGCAGGGCTTAGCGGTCAGCTTCATACACACTTATGGCGACTATTACAATCCGAGAATATAAGCGAACATCAGCGGTGCCACGATAGTCGCATCGCTCTCGACGATAAACTTCGGTGTATCGGCCTCGAGTTTGCCCCAGGTTATCTTCTCGTTGGGAACCGCGCCCGAGTACGAGCCGTAGCTTGTCGTAGAGTCGCTTATCTGGCAGAAATATCCCCATACCGGTGTGTCGAGTCTTTTGAGATCCTGGACGAGCATGGGCACTACGCATATCGGGAAATCGCCCGCTATGCCACCTCCTATCTGGTAAAACCCGATGGATGCCTCTTGCGAGGTCTCGGTGTACCAGCCGGCGAGCTCCATCATATACTCGACGCCGGTTTTGACGATATGCACGTCTTTCGTCTCACCTGTGATTACGCTTGCCGCAAACATGTTCCCCAAAGTAGAGTCCTCCCAGCCGGGGACGACCATGGGGAGGTTCTTCTCCATCGCCGCGTAGAGCCAGCTATCTTTGGTGTCTATCTGGTAATACTCCTTTAGCATGCCGCGCCGGAGCAGCTCGTAGAAATACTCGTGCGGGAAGAGTCGCTTGCCCTGCTCGGCTGCCTCATCCCAGAGCTTGAACATCTCGCGCTCTATCCGTCGCATTGCTTCCTCTTCGGGGATACAGGTGTCGGTCACGCGGTTGAGGTGGCGCTCCAGGAGCACCTGCTCGTCCGCCGGGGTCAAATCGCGGTAGTGCGGAACGCGCTCGTAATAATCGTGCGCGACAAGATTGTAGACGTCTTCCTCGAGGTTTGCACCGGTGCAAGATATGATGTGCACTTTGTCCTGGCGAATCATCTCCGCGAGCGAGAGGCCGAGCTCGGCCGTGCTCATCGCTCCGGCAAGCGTCACCATCATCTTGCCGCCTTTCTCGAGGTGCTCCACATATGCTTTTGACGCGTCGACTAGGGTCGCGGCATTAAAATGCCGGTAGTGGTGCTCTATGAAATGGCTGATCGGTCCTCGGGACATGTCTCCTCCTCCTTGTCTGATATACCTAAGCTCAAAACCTTACTATGCAATCCCTCTGAAAGCAATGGCGCTACACCTGCTCCTTGTTATGCGCCAATTGCGACTGCAGGGCTCGGCCTTTTTCCGTTAGTCGATACTTCTGTTTACTGCTTTGCGGTTTGTCGGGAATGGTCATTTCAATCAGGCCTTCCTCAATCAATGGATTGAGGACTTGGTGCCGGAACTTGGTTCTATCGGATCGCTGGGCTATTGCCATAAGGTCCACTAGCGCGGTCTCTTCACGGCACTTTTCGAGGATCTCGACTTGGTGCCGACTTAGTTCCGACTTGGTGCCGACTTGTTCAATCACTTCACCGGTGACTCCCTGTGGTACCGGGCGCCACAGCGTCTGCACAAACTGTCCGCCGTCTTGGCGAAAATCAGGTGTGGGCAATTCAGCTTCGGCGCAGTGAGCGATCATATCTAAGGTTCCTGTGCCTGCCTTCTCGATATATCCGGCAAGAAACAGCGGTCCGGCAAGCAAGGGGTTGTGTGGAATGGAAGCATGCGGCAAGCGCAATGAAGCCAAAGTCAAGGTAGCCGGAAGCTGACCGGGTGAGCTGATCAATGTATTCATAGAAGTCGCGCCGAAAGCTCTAAATTGATGTTGATGACCGGGGCGTCGATATCGTCGGCCACGGCACGAAGGGCTGCCGTCTTGCCGGTGCCGGTTTCTCCAACCTGCAGAACGAGCCGGTAGTACAGTCCTTC
>MELI01000076.1:0-4778 GCA_001767575.1 Candidatus Aquicultor primus
TAAGGGGACTCGAACCCCTGACCTCTGCATTGCGAACGCAGCGCTCTCCCAACTGAGCTATATCCCCATATCCTATTGTCGACACCAAACATAATACTATCAAAAACCGGATTTCACAACCGCCGACGCGCGCGTTTACTCGCAATCGCGAGCAGGCCAACCCGACGCGCCCGCCCACACGCAAGCTCAACCAAGCTAACCCAATACGCTTAAGCGCCCATCAGCGCCCGTCACCTAGCCATCCGCTTCGCTCTCCTCCGGGCGCCCACGGTGCAGGGTGATTCTGTCGGGGCCGGTTTCAGACTTTAGATATCGAAAGTTCTGTTGAGTAAAGGCGACCAGGCTGGAGACGAAGACGACTATCGGCACTGCTAGAATCAGGCCTAGAATGCCGCCGAGTTCCGCTCCGGCTAACAGGCTTAATATAACGACGAGCGGGTTCAGCCTTCCCAAAGCTCCCAGTATGGTAGGGCTAATGACAAGGCTCTCCAGAATTTGAATCGCCACAAAGACTGCCAGAGTTATAGCGACGGTGAGCGGGCTTACGGTAAGCGCGATGATAAGCGCGGGTATTACGCCGAGCGCCGGCCCGAGATACGGTATCAGCTCGGTAATTCCGGCCCAGATACCGAGCAGCAGCGGATAGGGAATACCTATGACCCAGTAAGCGATGCCCGACATAATCCCGACCGTTATCATGACGAGTATCAGGCCGGCGATATAGCGGTTGAGGTCCTTTCGCATCGTCACGTTGAAGTCGTCATAGACGACCTTGGCCTCATCATCCGGGAGCACACTTTTAATGCCCCGCTGCATCGTAGGTATCGCCAACAACACATAGAGAGATATAAACAGGACAAGAACTCCTTCGACAATGGAGGTGAGAACGGACGGGATAAACGAGATTACATTGCCTAGCTGTTCGGCGATTATGGTTGTAGCTTGGCCCACCAGGAGCTGGGGGTCGATATCGACATACAAGCTCAGGCCGGTATCTTCGACGAGCCCGCTAAGCGCAGAGGCCAGGTTCTGCAACGTCTTTGAATAGGACGGTAAGCCCTCGCCAAAACCGCGCACCTGCGTTACGATAAGCGGGACGACGACAGCCAGAGCGAGCGCGATAGCAGCGATTAAGACGACGTACGCGAAGGTTATGGCTAAATACCGGTGCACTTTCCTTGCTTCAAGATATGTGACAAGCGGGGTGAGAATGTAGGCGATTATCAAAGCGCCCGCAAATATCTGGATGGTATTATAGACCCTGCCCGCAATGAGAAACGCGAGCACGATGGTGCCGGTCACGATTATTGCTTTCATCCAGTCGGCAACGCGAATATTCATACTTAGTTCATTCTCTTATTGACTGCGTTTCTAACCCGATTCAGGGTATTATCGCAGTACAAGCGGGCGTAACTTTAGCAGAGCGTGTTTGTTCCGGCCATGAGGTGCTGGTATCGAAATGCCAATAGCTTCTAATGGCTACCATCAGTGCGGTGTCGCTGGCGACGCGTGCATCTGTTGAAGAGATATGGTGTCCATGCTTGCAGCCCTGGCGAAAACGGCGGTTAAATGAGAACGGATGGAAATGACAGTCGCGCGCGGCTGTTTAAGTCGTAATCGAGAGTATCCGTAGCGGAGTTGGAGGAGATATATGAGAGCGCACTGTACTAAATCGAGAACAGCTGTTCGCAGCGGTATCATCTTTGCCCTGGCAATAAGCCTATTGTTCATGGTTTTGCTCGGGCCTGCGGCCGCCATCGACCTCCAAGACCCGAAATTCCAGGCGATAAGCGTCTCGCCGTCCGCCGGCTCCCCGGGCTCCGCTATTTCGGTCTCCGTCACCGCCTCCGATGATGTCGGCATTGGCGGCGGCGTGGTCGGCTTCGAGTCGCCCTCCACCGGCATCGTCCGGTATGTTTTCCTCGACTACGCCGGCGCCAACCTCGCCGGGAGTTTCGTAGTCGACCGCTACGACACGCCCGGCGTATGGAAACCGGTTTACATTGAAATCGTCGACACCTCATCAAACATATTCGCGGCGACCGGGGACGAAGTCGACCTCAGCGCGGGCAATATTACTATCAGCAACCCGAGCCCCGACAGCGCCGCTCCCACATTTACCTCTTTAGACATCCCGAACACGCAGACAAACCCCGGCGGCAAGGTCAGCTTATCGATAAAAGCGGCGGATTCCGAATCGGGATTAGCCTCGGCGCAAGTTCTATGGAGTAACGCTTGGAATTCTTTACAAGCGTTTTTGCTCTATAACCCGAAGACCGGCCGGCTCGAGGCGGACCTCTATATCCCAATCGACCAGAGTACCGGCACCTAGACACTGAGCATGATCTCGGTCCTCGACCAACAGGGCAACGAATATCTGTTGCGGATAACCGATTCCGGCCCGAAGATGCCGGGAAAAGACCTGGTGCTGGGTGACAGCTCGAAAGCACCGGTAGCCGGATTTAAGGATGTCTACCCCGGTGATTGGTTCGCTCTGGAGCTGCTGTTCCTCGTCGAATATGAGGTGCTCGGCGGCTATAGCGACCGAACCTTCAAGCCGAAAAACAACGTCACCAGAGCGGAGTTTGCAAAGATGGTCTGCCAAGCGTCCGGGTGGACTCTGACGCAGCCCGCGACCGGCTCGTTCACCGACGTCGATACCGGCCATTGGGCTTACGATTACATCGAGACGGCCAAAGCGCACGGTGTCATCGGGGGTTATCCGGGCGGTATCTTCAAGCCGGGAGCCAACATTACGCGCGCCGAGATATGCAAGATGCTGGTGGTGGCGGGCGGTATAAGTCTTGACTCAGCGGGCGCGAGTTTCGTTGACGTCGATACCGGCCATTGGGCGCACGCATACATCATGACCGCACGCAAATACGATTTCGTTCGTGGATATCCGGGAAATCTCTTCATGCCCGGCTCGCTGGCGAACCGCGCCGAAGCCGCCAAGATGATATATAACTCTTACGAATACTTGGGGACTCAGTAGTTTAGTTTGCGCCGAACAACTGAAGCAACGCTAATGCGTTTTCACGGTGATAATAGGCGACCGCTCCGACCAGCAGTACGATAGCCGGTACCACGATTACCTTTTCGGCGGTGCCGTTGGTCTTCATCCGCAAGAACTCGACCGGCGGAAAACCAAAATGAAGCGGGAACGGGAAGAGGAGTGGAACGCCGTCTTTGGTCAGCATGTCCGTAGCTATGTGCGAGGCAAACGCAACCATGAAGCTGATAAAGACGATTGTCGTATCTATCGCCTCTCCCAGAGGCAACACTTCGAGCAAGAGGCGCATCAGCCCCCCGAAAATGACCAGTCCCAACAGGGAATGCGTCAAATGCCTGTGGCCACCGGCAAAGAACGGGTTTATCAGACGAGACAAGCAGCCCCCTGCCGGCACATTCGACCATAGTTTGCTTCCGGGTTTATCGATATCCGGCGTTAGCCCGCCAAGCATCGCGACGAGAAGCGACACCGTTGCCGTTTCAATCGTCATGTCGGCGACGGGAAAGACGATAGCCGTAGATATTACAGCGCCAACGGCGGCTAGTTCATGTGTGCGTCCAAGCATAGTGTGATGTTCCTTCATCCAGATAGGGGCAGCCGTTTAGCTACGTATTCTACAGCTGTGCGCATAAACCTGCAACGCTTTACCAATCATTAAAGGCCGTCACTCCTAACGCAAACGCTCGCACGCTAGGCTGATAAACCGGGCACACCATGAAACCGCCACGATATGCGGACCACCTAGAGATGGCAAAGAAGCGCTTTTCACAGCGCGTTTTTGTATAATGGATATGACACTGACTTTCTGAGTGGGTGATTGATGATGGATTTCAAGAACAAGACTGACGCTGACGAGAACGAAGATGCTCTTCGCGAAAGAGCCGAGGCGGCATTAATCGAACAACAGCGAAAAGACCTTCTGAACGAACAAGAGCGAATGAGAAGTTGGATTGAGGACGACGAACCGCTGCCGGTCAAGATGGCCTGCAAGTTAAGCCGGCACATTGTCGCGAAAAGCGATGCTGATGATTAGGGCTGACCGGGGACGAGGCGATGTGGTCAAAGACATATAGTTATATAAGAGCGACGATGCCGGCGCTTGCATGAAGTCCGGGCGCTGTTATTATGGTATCGAATAAGGGTAAGAATGTAATCAAAACGGCAAGGTGGAAGCGTGAATCAGAAAAACGTGAGCGATGACAACGACATGATGATAGGCAGGTTTACCCTCGACGAGACGATAAAAGCCAGGGAAGCCGTCTTCGATACAGCGGTCGACACGATGTATATCTTCGACGTCGATAGCCTCAGACTTCTCGACATGAACCCCTGGGGTCTCGAGCTGCTCGGTTATACCATTGATGAGGCTAGGCAAAAGGATTTCTACGATATCCACGCGATAGAAGAGCGCGAGCGCGCGGAAGAGATCGTCGCCATGTACTTGAGGGATGGCGCCATATACGGGATTCGCGACCTTCACTTGCGCCGCAAAGACGGCACGCTGATCCCCGTTGAGAAGACGGGGCGGATAACAGAGGTCAACGGGAAGCAGGTTGGGCACTGAATCTGCCGCGACTTGCGCGAACGGGTTCAAGCCGAGAGTGAGATCCGCAAGCGCATTGAGGACCTGGAGGCCCTCAAGAAAGCCGCGCTCGATATATCTTCGGTGAGGGAGAGGAACGATCTTTACGCAACGATAGTTAAGAGCGTCATTAAGCTTCTCTCTTGCGACGCCGGTGGTATCGCGATTTTTGACGAGAACGAA
>MELI01000076.1:4874-5022 GCA_001767575.1 Candidatus Aquicultor primus
ACCGAGACGTCACGCATAGTCCCGCCCGGTAAGAAGCTGCCTGCGGCGCTAAAAGTTTTATCCGATGAAGGCATACGCTCATTCGCGCTCGTCCCACTGATAGTGAGGGGCAGAATCCTGGGGACCTTGTGGGCTGCGACCCGCATGT
>MELI01000076.1:5053-7807 GCA_001767575.1 Candidatus Aquicultor primus
GCTCCTCGAGTCGATAGGCGCACAAGCATCTGTCTCGCTCGACAATGTCAGTCTCTTCATCGAGCAGCAGTACATCTCGGACGTGCTGCAGCGAGGGTTTTTACCTGAAAAAACACCGAATCTACGGCAGACGGATATCGGTATATTTTATGCGTCCGCAACCGAGGCGGCAGTCGTAGGCGGCGATTTTTACGACTTCGTTCCGCTTGCCGACGATATCATTGCGCTCGCACTTGGCGACTCATCAGGCAAGGGAGTCGAGGCGACAGCAGACGCCGCAATGGTAAAATATTCACTTCACGCCGCCCTCTACAGCGACCCCGACCCGGCTAAGACCCTGACTAGCAGCAACGCCGTCGCTTATCCCCAGCTTAAGAATGGGCATTTCGTAACGCTCGTCTACGGATATTACGACGCGACTGACGGTTTGCTCAAACTGGGCGTCGCCGGCCATCCGTATCCCGTATACTATAACGCGATAAAAAAGAGCGCCGGTTTCATCGAAGGACAAGACCCCGCTTTCGGCCTTCTTAAGCAGCATGATTTCTCAGGCACCGAAATACGCTTGAAGCCCGACGACATCATAGTGCTCTACACCGATGGAATAATTGAACTCCGCAACGAAAAAAAGTTCTTCGGCCCCGAACGTCTTGCTGAGCTCGTCTCGAAACACGCGTCCAAGAGCGCACAAGACCTCGCCAACAGCATCATCGACGCAGCGAGAGATTTCGCTGATGGAAGATTTACCGATGACATCGTCCTTCTTGTCATAAAGCGTACGGCCACGGTTAGATAGAACCCATGCACGGATGCCGTGAGCTTCGCCCGCACGCCGCAGACCCACCCTTGATGCGCCCGCCAAAGGTCTCTAAAGCGATAACACCACTGATTCGTGGTAGAATAGTCGATATAAACTGGGGGCTTCATGGTGATAGAATTCATAGTTCTCGGACTATTTCTCACTTACGTCGTATACTGGATTATTCATACAGCTATTCAGGGTCGCTTTTTCGAATCTTTTCTAGCGGCCGGTGTCGGTATTCTCACGACGCAAATATTTCTCGTCGCCAACTACTCCGGCGAATTCTTCCGTGAGAGTATTAACCTTAGCGTCAACATAGCTATCCAAGGGTTCGGCCTATTCTTGATCGTAAGCTCTGCCGCGCTCTTGACCGCGGCATTCGTCTCCAAAAGAAAAATAAGCGGCATCGTTTCGGAATGGGGCAGCACGAAGCTCTTTCTCGCTCAAGGCATCTACGGCATCATACGACACCCGGTGCAACTCGCCGGCATCCTAGGCGCGCTCGGCGTCGCTTGCATGATGGCAAATTCAGCCATTATAATCCTTGCGTTGCTGGCAGGCACCGCCTTCTATGTCTCCGCCGCCGAAGAAGACAAGCACAATGTTTTAAACCTCGGTTCCGAATACAACGAGTACGCGGAGGCTGTTCCTTCATTCAACTTAGCTGTAGGCTTGTCAAAATCGCTGCGTAACCGACGACGCGGTTGAGACAACGTCCATTGCGGGACCCTGCCGCCGCGCATTTCAGCCGCTGCGGTCCCTTCGTCAACGTGGACTCAAACCCCTCGGCAGAAGCAATTTAAAGCTGCCAATATCACTCTCTTAAAGTATAATGACTAAATAAACAATCAAGGGATAACGAATCTAACATACCAGCGACCAAGCATTATTCACATTAAAAATATGGATTACCTTTCGCCAAAAAAATCGTTTATAAGATATGGTGCAATACTGGCCTTGCTCGCCGTAGCAGCAATGGTCGCTTATTATATCATCGCCTACAGCGCACCGCATGTGGTGAGCAAGCGCGTAAAAGAGCGGTCATACGAAGCATATAAAGCCGGCGATTTCGATAAGGCAAAGACCGGGCTTGAGGATTATTTAAAGGACTACGATAACGATTTCGAAGCGCGGAGCACTCTCGCAACCTGCTACATCCAGCTCGGAGAGACGGAAAAAGCATTCAGCGAAGCTGAAACCGTCCTTGGACTAAGACCCCTGGACCCCGACGCATTATACAGGGCTGGCTGCCTGGCCTTCGACGTCAAGCGCCCGGAGGACGCCATTGCTTACCTGGAAAAAGCGATAGCCGCAAAACCGAATACTCTCCAATATCATTACCGCTTGGCCGATGTTTGCACCGAAATTAAAAACTACCGACGAGCATTAAACGAATGGGAGAACGTTCTCGACCTCTTGCCAAGGGGCGAGCCGCATGCCGCTGAGATTCACAAGAAAATAGGCGATATTTACATGGGTATCGGTGTGACGAGAAAAGCTGCTGTCTCGTACCGAAAAGCGCTAGCCGTAAACCCGGACGACGCCTATGCCAAAGAGCGATTATCGAAGGCGGTGAGGTAATCGATGTTGCACAAGCTCGCGTCTAGATTATGGCCGTCGCGGCCGTCTCGCGCCAAGTACGTCGCCGCTGCAGCCATAGCGCTTATGATTACCGCGTTTTTCATAGGCTATGCGCAAGATTCTTACGCCTATAAGACCGACGGACTTCTCGTGTATGGTGAGGGCGCTGCGAACACCCCTAAGCATCGCCTGTGGGATCATGGGTTGTCATCGTGGGGCAACCAAACCGATTCCGCTGTCGCCGGCGCTACAATAAATTGGGCTATCAATGAGACCGCCAAGAACCGGAAGGAAAACATCTCCGGCATCCTGACGACCGACGGCGGAAGCGGAAGTAACCTGCACATCCGCAGATGGAATGGCTCAAGTTG
>MELI01000076.1:7836-8053 GCA_001767575.1 Candidatus Aquicultor primus
ACGCAAATTTTGCCGTCAGAAGAAGTTTTGATATAGCCTATGAAGAGTCTTCGGGAAACGCGATGGTCGTTTACTCTACCGGAACTAATCCGCAATTTCGCGTCTGGAACGGCTTAACGTGGACGAACGCGGCAAATGTCTTGGGTGCGGCCGAAGCCGGCGATATCGAATGGATTGAGCTGGCACCTCGACCGAACAGCAACGAAATAGCGCTCCT
>MELI01000076.1:8077-10953 GCA_001767575.1 Candidatus Aquicultor primus
CGGTCACACCTTAAAGGGAATTATCTGGGACGGTGCCGCCTGGGTCACGCAATCCGCAGCGTTCGAGACGAACCTCGGCTTTGCCGTTGCGGGGGGCGATACCAAATCATTCGATGCCGCTTACGAAAACTCGGGCGAGCTTATTGTCGTCTTCGGTTGGAACAACCTCGTTAATAATAGCCGTGCCGCAAGATACGTAAGAAAAGCGGACGGAGGGGCATGGGGCGCCGCCACGAACTTTGTAACCTGGGCCGATGAGGCGACCATAGTCAATCTTGCCGCCGAGCCCGGAGGCGACCGTATTGTCGCGGTCACAGCCGACAGCAAAGTACAAGACATGCAATACGCCGTCTGGGACGGGGGAGCTTGGGTCAACCGCACGGCAAACGCCGATACGACTATGTACGACTTGCCCAACTGGGCCGGTACTATGCCGGTAGCCGCCGGGTGGGCGGTTGTGGGCGCCTCCGCGGTCGCCATTGTCGCCTATGCGGATAATACGTCGAACGTCATTCACTGGCGGCGCTGGACGACTGCGGGTTGGACGTCGCCAAAAGACTGGAACCCGGGTCACTCGCTTGGCTACCTTCGCTCTATCGATATCGATAGGCAACCGGGTGAAAACAGACTAATGGTGGCCATAGGCGATACCAACGACGACTTATGGCTTAAGACCTACGACGGAGCAAACTGGTCCAATACCAACGATGACCCATCCCTGCAATTAAATTTAAGCAGCGCTTTCGTGCCGTTCGATTTTGTGTACGATAGCTATGTGTTGACAATACTGGACGACGGCAACGACCCGTCCGACAAAACGGTAGTGGCAAGCGCGACAAACATCGGTATCGACGCTTTCACGCTAGCCGCCAATACCGGTATCGATACCGTAACGAGCGTCACCTTTACGGGTAATAGCTCCTTTGATTCGAGCAAAGCGCAAAACATTCGCATATATAGCGATAACGGTGGAACGCCGAACGAGTGGGATGCCGGAGACAGCCTGGTCTCAACCGGAGTGCTCTCCGGGACCCAAGTCGACTTCACCGGCCTGAATATTGCGGTCGATAAAACCGCTCAGCAATACCTGGTCGTCTTCGACCTGGCTCCGACCGCGACCGACTCGGTGCTTACGGGCACTGTGACGGCGGCTGTCGCGACCAACACTTTACAGCTGAGCGATGCCGGCAGCGCCGGTGTCACAATCAACGTCTCGCCTCCCGGGCAGGTCAGCAGTTTTGTCGCTGCCGAGGGAGAGGATCAGCAGTCCACTTTAAGTTGGATAAACCCTCTCGACGAAGATTTCCATGGTATAAGAATTCTGCGCCGCGACGATGGCCTGTATCCGACCGGGCCGACCGACCCTTTAGCGACCATCGTCTGGGAAGACCACACGCCGCCTATTGGGACGACCTATACGGACCTTGGGCCGCTCATAAACGGCGACACCTACCATTACGCGTGCTTTACTCATGATACATCGGGGAATTGGCATACCACTGTGATACACGGCCTTAACGCCGATACCGCCATACCCGGCATATCAGTTACCGTCACAAACGCCGCTGTGGCAACTGGTGACATATACCAAGGGCAAACAGGTATCGTGACTCAAAGGCTCGGCTTAAGCACGACCTTTTCAGAGGTCGCACTCGACTCGATTAAGGTCGACAGGATCGGGTCTGGAGCGGATTCCGACGTCGCAAGCGTGAGCATATACACCGACTTGAATCATAATGGAGCGATAGACGCGGGGGATACACAGATTGGGAGCGGCACCTTTTCAAGCGGGTCCGCCACCATAGCTTTCGCGGCGCAGACTATCGGAACCGCAGCATCGAGCTTCTTGGTTGTCTACAATATTTCGGCGACATCTGACACAGCAGTGACCTTAGGCTCTAATATAGCGGACAAGACTTCTCTGGGGATAACCGGTGCGAGTCAAGTCTATAACTTCACTAACCATAGTTCAAATAACTTAACGCTCAACGGTGATATCGTTACGATGACGAGTGAACCTGTGGACACGATAGCCTATCGAGGCAAGCAAAACGTAGTCATGCAAAAACTAGGCTTTTCGACTAATTACAGCTCGGCTTTATTGACCGCTATAGAAGTGACAAAAGACGGCACGTTGGCCGATAGCGAAATCGATGCGGTCAAGATATTCTTAGACACGAACAGCGATGGCCTGTTTGACGGGGGTGACAACCAGCTTGGTAGCGGTGTATTTTCGGACGACAAAATAAACATAACGCTGTCGTCCGCGCAGACTATCACCACATCGAGAAAGGACTATTTCATACTCTGCGATATAGCCGACAGCGCGTCGGCCGGTGCGACCGTAGGCTCAACTATAGCAAGCCAGTCAAGTATAACGGTCAGCGCACCCGATAGCGTGGCCGGTTTCTCAAACCTAAGTTCTAATCTCATAACACTGACCTCCTTGCCGGACACGCTCTATGTTTCGCATGCCGTTCCGGCCGACTTCGACGCCGAACAGGGCACCGAAAATAACGTTCTGGATATGCTTATGTTCGCAGCTAAATCGGGAGACGGCGGGATGATTACCGGCCTTCGCCTCGACCAAACCGGCTCCGCACTTGCCTCCGATATAACATCGATAAATCTTTTTCGAGATACGGATGGAAACTCGAGCTTCGATGCCGCGAGCGACCAAGAACTTTCGTCGGCGACGCTTGCCGATGGAAGCATTAATTTTTCCTTCTCGCTGGATGTTGCGCAAAACACCACGGAAACGGTATTTGTCGTGGCGCGACTATCGAACCTGGCTACAATCGGTTCTACAATACATCTCAATCTGGCCGACCAGAATAGCGTCACTATCGACGCGCCCGACGTCATCGATGCTTTTT
>MELI01000076.1:11015-13652 GCA_001767575.1 Candidatus Aquicultor primus
TCATACAAATACTCGACCTGTCGGTAGCTGAAGACTACGTCAACATCACCCGCCTCGATATAGATAGGATAGGCACCGCACTCGACAGCGATACGCAATCCGGAGGAATTAAACTATGGCACGACATGGACAAAAACGGAGTTAAGTCCAGGGTCGATTGGCAGCTTTCTTCCAGCGCTACCTTTGTTGACGGGAGCATCCGATTCGACGACATACAGGAAATTAAAGTAACCAGCGCCAACTCCTTGCGATTTCTGGTCACAGCATCGACTAAGCTCGATGCGATAATCGATCGCACCATAGGCAGCTCGATCGAGAGCACCGGCAGCGCCGTGGTTAGCAGCCCCGATATAGTCAGCTTGTCATCGACGCCGCTCTCCAGCTTGTTGAGTACGCTGACCCCCTGGTCACCCTCGGCCCCTACGGGCTTAAACGTCATAGCCAATCACAACCGGCAATTAACTCTTGACTGGAACGTCAATAACGCGTCCGAGCACATAACTGCGTACAAGGTTTTTCGAGCCGCAAGCGACGGGGATTACGAATACATAGATGAGACCTCTACCAGCTCGTTTATAGACACCGTACCGGTAAATGGGGCCTATTCCTATAAAATAAGCGCCGTCAACATAACCGGCGAAAGTGTGAAGAGTGCGCCCGCGCAAGTCGAGAGCGTCAACGTTCAACTGACCCTGCCGGCGACCGGTGATACCACAACAGTCGAGAGTGCGGACGGGTCGATTGAAATCGCCATCCCGCTCGATTACGCAGGCAAGCAGTTTTCCGTAAAAACCGAGGCCAAGCCCGCGGGCTTAAGTATCGTGAGCGATTATTATTACACCTTTGCGATTGACGCAGCGCCGCCTTTCGACCCGCCGCTGACTATAACGTTGCACTGCGCAAACGATGTGACCCAAGGCGTAAAAATCTATCATTACACGAGCACCGGTGCGTGGGTCGAGGTAACCGGCGGCAACTACACTCGCAGCGACAATTTAATAAGTTATGACGGTATCACCGAATTTTCAGGCTATGTCGCCACCGACATGACCGCCATCGGCGGTTATAACTATCCCATCGTCAACACCGATACGCCGTCCGGCCCCCATGGGCAATATACCAGCGCGTCCAATCGATGCAAGGACTGCCATGCCGGCCACAGAGCTCTCGGTATGTATCGGCTCACCAGGGCCGATATCAGGGGAGACGCCTGCAACTTCTGCCACGGCATCAGCGGTGCCGCGGCCAAAACAGTTATCTTGGATGCCAATGGTCACGGCATAAGCGACGACAAAATCGGCAAACCCGTCATCGCGCCGGACGATACCGACCCTGCATACATAGTCTCATCGACAATGTGGGGCTGCCTGGAATGCCACTCGGTCCATGACAACCAAAGCATCATGCCGGCCGGCTATAGCTCTAACAAGCTTCTAAAGTCGGACCCGAACCCGGGAAAAAGCTATCTTTATTACACACCGGTCGTTGGAGAGAGTACCCAGACACTCAGCCAGTGGTGTTCGACGTGCCATAATGCGAACTTCGGCGCAAGCAGTGACATCGAAAACAAAATCGTGCCGATGGGAGCGCTTACCGGCCGCGCTGCCGGCCATGCATCATCGAGCGCTGGTACTACGACCAATACTGCAGGCAAGGTCATTGTGAACTCATACGACGGGACCAATAACGGTCCTACTTGCAGGGAATGCCACCCATCTGACGGCGGAAACCCCGCGGTTGCCGCTATGTTCCCGCACACTTCGGGCTCAGCGCCCGCTATGCTGAAGGCGGGGAGCAGCCCCATACAGGTCGATAATATCTGCGTCGGTTGCCACCAGACAGCATCTCTGAATTAACGACGAGCCGCTGTATAAACCAGGCATCTACATCGAAATCCTAGGAAATGCCGGCAAAATATTGTAAAATAATCATCAGTGAATGTTCGGCCTCTTGAAGCGAGGTGTTTGTCTGTGGATAAGAAGAAAAAAGCGATGTTTTTCGCCGTACTGTTTATGGCAGTCGCAACGATGATAGCGTTTGCCTACGCGTCGGCACCGCCCAAAGTCGCGGGAGATGACTGTGGTGAAGACCACACCGAGCAGTCCGCGAGCGTACTCGAGGGCGAAATCGCGCCTGTGAACCCGGCATCCGCTAAATATCTGACTATCCAACTCAATCAACTCGACGGCGAGACCGGCGCCAACAATATCGCAAACGCCTTGGCCACATTGGGAAGTGTCGGCAAGATAAAGTGCGATATGACGACCAAACAATTTAACGTCCAATATGACGGTAAAACATTGGACGCGAATAAGATTTTGCAGACACTTGAAAAAGCGGGTTACCCCGGCAAAGTCATTCAAGGCTCCTAGGTATTGCAGCAAGCTATACGCTGGCTATCGGTGCACAGCCGTGCGCTAAGAGCGTACGCTCCACTATAGCTTTCCATCTTTATAGATGATTTGCGCTAATCCTTTTATTGTGGTGAAAAGATGCGAATAGATATTGTGACGATATTTCCGGCCATGCTCGAAGCGGTCTTAGGTGAGAGCATGGTGAGAATCGCTCGCGAGAAACAAATAGTCCAAATACTCATCCATGATTTGCGGGATTGGACCGAAAACAAGCACCGGCAGG
>MELI01000076.1:13668-15644 GCA_001767575.1 Candidatus Aquicultor primus
TGGCGGTGGCAACGGTATGGTGATGAAGCCCGAGCCGATTTATAAGGCCGTCCTCGATATCACGTCATCCGAAAATCTGGAGCAGGTCCACGCGACGTCGCGTATTGTGCTGTTTACGCCGCGAGGAAAAGTCCTCGACCAGGAAACTGTCGAGGACTTCACGCGCTCGGAGCGAATTGTCATGCTTTGCGGCCGCTACGAGGGAATCGACGAGCGGGTTCACGAGTATATCGCCACGGACGAGATTTCACTCGGAGATTTCGTGCTGTCGGGTGGAGAGATACCCGCGATGGCCCTGACCGAAGCCGTAGTGCGCCTCTTGCCGGGCGTACTCGGGGGCGAGGAATCGCTCACCGAGGAAAGTTTTACCGGGGGACTTCTCGAATATCCGCACTATACGCGCCCGGGAGAGTTTATGGGCTGGCAGGTTCCCGAGGTCTTGCTCTCGGGACATCACGGCGAAATTGCGAAGTGGCGACGCCAAAAAAGGTTGAGCACCACGCTGTCAAAGCGGCCGGACCTGTTGTCGCATGCCGATTTAAGCGATGCCGATAAGAAGCTGCTCGCGGCTATGAAAGACGCGAGCGATTAAGTATAAGTCTATTGATATATCTATATTCTTTAGCTATAATTCTAATGTTGTGCCAAAAAGGAGGGTATCATGGATATTATTGAAAGTATTGAAAGGGCGCAGCTTCGAGATGACATCCCTAGCTTTAGAGCCGGTGACACGGTCAAGGTTCACTATAAGGTTGTTGAAGCCGGCCGCGAGAGAATCCAGGTCTTTCAGGGAGCGGTAATCAAGAAGCAAAATGGCGGAATCCGCGAGACCTTTACGGTCCGCAAGATGTCTTTCGGGGTCGGGGTTGAGCGCACGTTCCCCATGCACTCGCCGAAAGTCGCTAAGATAGAGGTTCTGTCCAGAGGAAAAGTAAGGCGTGCGAAACTCTACTACATTAGAGAGAAGATCGGCAAGAAGGCCCGCATAAAGGAAAAGAGATTTTAAAGAAGAATCTGATATGGATGTCTGATCATATGCCGGATGAGAGCGAAAACACAGCGAATAACGGAGAAGAACGCTCGCATGACTCTGTTGTTGACCCGGAAAATACCGGCGATAAGATTTCAGACGCTCATAAAAGCGAGGTACCGGCGCGTAACAACGAGGCCGAATCTTTCATCTCTTTCCTCAAAGAATTGCCGGTTCTTATAATCACGGCTGTAGTTATAGCCTATGTTATTAAATGGCTTATAATACAGCCTTTTTATATTCCATCACCATCTATGGAGCCGACTCTCATACCGGACGATCGGGTCCTGGTCGCCAAATTCATATACCGGTTTGGTAACCCGACGCCGGGTGACATAATCGTGTTTGTAGCACCGACAGGAGAAAACCGCGACTACATCAAACGAATCGTGGCTGTCGGGGGTGACAAAGTCGAGGTGCGTGACGGCGATTTGCTCGTCAACGATAAACCGGCCCCCCAAGATTACGAGACGATGCCGGGCGACTATAGCAACTGGGGTCCGGAAGTAATCAGAAAAGACCATGTCATGGTCATGGGCGACAACCGGCCCAACTCCGCTGACGGGCGCGTATTCGGCCAGTTGCGCGAAGACGCCATTCTCGGCAAAGCGTTCATGATTTATTGGCCATTGGATAGGATAAGCCTTTTCGAATAAGTCGACCAAGCCAAAACACTATGAGTCTTTCAAAGATGACTATCGCAGAAATCAAAGCGCAGCTTGCTTCGGTGGACGATTCCAAGGCCGAGGAGTTTCTGTGGCTTATGGAGCGCGACGGCAGGGCCGGCCTTAGGTCTCTTGCCTTATCCTGGAGCCGCAGGAAAGAGCGCTTAGCGCAAGAAGAGCGTCGCCGGCACGAACTTACCAAGTATGAGCGCAATCTCGGAGCACAAGGCTTCAGTTTAGTCGCCGGCGTAGATGAAGCGGGGCGAGGAGCCCTGGCCGGG
>MELI01000076.1:15738-17728 GCA_001767575.1 Candidatus Aquicultor primus
TATTCGAGCCCATAAAGGAGACCGCCCGCGCATGGCATATCATAGCAATCGACGCCGTTCTCATCGATGCAAACGGAATTCAATGGGCGAACCTTCATGCGCTCGAACAAGCAGTTCTCGGTCTGACCCCGCAGGCAGACTACGTTCTTTCAGATGCCTTCGCCCTTCCATCACTGGATACTCCGCATCTGGCTATCACCAAAGGCGACAACTTGTCGCTGACGATAGCTGCGGCATCGGTCCTGGCGAAGGTGACGCGAGACCGGACAATGGTCGAGCAGCATCGCCTTTATCCACAATATGGTTTTGACAAACATAAGGGATACGGTACCGACGACCATTGCAGAGCGCTCGAAGAGTATGGCCCGTCGCCTATTCACAGGCTATACTTCGAACCGGTCGCAAAGGTACGACAGCTGAATTTTTGATATAATAAATAGACTGGCGCATTCGAGAGGTGCGCCGTCATCATAATGAAAAAGCTATTGGTGTGCGAACTTCATGAGCGACGATATCAAAGAAGAAGAAATAGAAAACGACGAGGCTGGGGATGATGTATGCACCCCTCCCGAGAAAATCGTATACAACGGAATCGAGTTCGCTCACCCCAGCGAGGAACACTGCGCGAGAATCCTCGATTTCTATGGGGTGAAGTGGGAATACGAGCCGCGTATGTTTCCGATAGAATGGGATAAGGACGGAAATGTCACGCAAAGCTTTTCCCCGGACTTTTACCTTTCCGACCTCGACTTATACATAGAGCTTACGACAATGAGCCAGAAGCTCGTGACCAAGAAAAACCGCAAGGTCAGACGCCTGCGCGAGCTACACCCCGAAATAAACATCAAAATTTTCTACCAAAAAGACTTCAAGAACCTCCTTTTAAAATACGGGATGCCGCGCGAAGAGACACCGTAAGTAGGGACTTTATTGCGCGCTAAAGTTTCCGGTATAATATAGATAAAAATAATGGCACGGGGGAGACGCAATGCTCAACGACCATATCGAAAAGATACTCATAGGCGAAGACGAGATAGCAGCCAAAGTCATGGAGCTCGGCAAAGAGGTCTCAGCAGACTATGCGGACAAAGATCTCGTCATAGTCAACGTCCTTCGAGGAGGCGTGATTTTCGTCTCCGACCTCATCAGAAAGATGTCGATACCCGTCACCGTCGATTTTATGGCCATTTCAAGCTACGGTCCATCGACTGAATCGTCGGGCGTGGTCAGGGTCATCAAAGACCTTGAGGAGAATATCCATGACCGGCACGTCCTGGTCGTTGAGGATATCATCGACACCGGGCTGACCCTCGGCTACCTCTTGAAGAACCTGTCATCCCGCGAGCCCGCGAGCCTTAGTGTCTGCGTTCTGCTCGACAAATCGGCGCGCCGCATACTCGATAATCTGCCCATTAAATATAAGGGATTCGACGTTCCGGACGCGTTCGTAGTCGGCTATGGGCTCGATTACCGCCAGAAATACCGCAACCTGCCATACATCGGCATTCTAAAGAAATCTATCTACGATTTCGACCTTAAAGATCAGCTCACGTAAGCCGGACTTCAATAACTTCGACCCGCTTTAGGGTATACAGCAAGGGACACTTTACTTCTTAATGAATATATTAAGAGGCTAGTTTGTGTGAATTGCGCAATATATTACCTTATGATATGATATGACAGAACTGAGTGTGGGTAATTTTGCGAGTGGGTAGATACCCACTTTTTTACTTATGAGGGTGCCTGCTGATGAAGCGCGACGCGAAAATCGACCAGGTCGAACAGTTGCTTATGCCCATTTTGGACAGAAGTGACCTTGAGCTGGTCGATATCGAATTAAAGCGCGAAGCCATCGGGCTCGTACTTAGAATCTTGCTGGACGGCACAGCAGCCGCAGTCGGTATAGATGCTCTCGCGAAAGCGAGTAAGGATATCGGCAAGCTACTCGACGAGACTGGCTTGATAGAGCAGAAATTCACGCTCGAAGTCT
>MELI01000076.1:17742-27032 GCA_001767575.1 Candidatus Aquicultor primus
GAGCGGCCGCTTACCAAACCTGAGCACTTTAAGCGGTTTGCAGGCTCAAAGGTGCTGGTTAAAACTGATAAAGCGATAGAGAACAGGAAGAACTTCAAAGGTCTCCTCGTAGAAGCCGGCGATACCGGTTTCGTGGTCGAGGTAGACGAGGCGAGATTTGAGATAGACTACGACAATGTGGCAAGGGCACGCCTCGAAGTCGATATAGAGTTTTAAGCTTGTGAAAGGAGCCATATAACGTGAACGGTGAGTTGATTGAAGCTCTCAAACAACTTGAACGCGAAAAACAGATAGCTCCGGAAACGGTCCTGGAAGCGCTTAAGACTTCTCTTGCGGCTGCATACAATCGCAACTACGGCACACAGGAGATAAGGGTCGACATCCACCCCGAGACCGGGCAGATAAGCGTTTTTTCGCAGGAGTGGGTCGAGAAGGAAGGCGCCGAGCCTGAGCTTGTAGAAGAGGAGATAACGCCGGATAACTTCGGCCGAATCGCCGCACAAACCGCTAAGCAGGTTATTCTACAAAGGATTCGCGAAGCGGAGCGCGAAAACATGTACCAGGAGTACATCGACCGCGAAGGCGACATCGTTACCGGTATCGTCGAGCAGAGCGATCAGCGCTACACCTTGGTCAACCTGGGAAGAGTTGAAGCGTTACTTCCTCCGACAGAACAAGTTCCGACCGAGCGCTATGACCATGGCACGCGTATTAAGACATATATCGTGGAAGTAAGGCGGACGACAAAAGAGCCGCAGATAATAGTATCGCGCACACACCCAAGCCTCTTGCGGCGTCTTTTCGAGCTCGAGGTACCGGAGATATACGAGGGTTACGTCGACATTAAGTCGGTCGCTCGCGAGCCTGGCTATCGTTCAAAAATAGCCGTCGCGTCGAGGGACGCAAGCATCGACCCGGTGGGGGCATGCGTAGGGCCTAAGGGTTCTAGGGTACGCATGGTCGTAAGTGAATTGCGCGGTGAGAAAATAGATGTCGTAGAATGGCATGAAGACCCCGCGCAATTCGTGGCGAACGCACTTAGCCCGGCGAGGGTAAAAAGCGTTAATGTAAATGAAGCAGATCATACCGCCGAGGTCATAGTCCCGGACAACCAGCTATCGCTGGCTATCGGCAAAGAAGGTCAAAACGCGCGCCTCGCCGCAAAATTGACGGGCTGGCGCATCGATATTAAGAGTGAATCTCAAGCAACGGACTCGGGCGAGGCTGAAGAAATACTTGCATACAGCGACAGCGAAGAGCCTGTGGAGACACCGTCCGGAGCCGAGATGGCGGCGGACGCCGATGAGTTATGCCAGGCCATAAAGTCTTCTGGGGAGCGCTGTACAAACAAGGCACGCCCGGGCAGCGCCTATTGCGGTGTCCATAAAAAGCTCGAGGAAGCCGAGGGGTAATCGTTGGCGAAAACGAAGAGTCCCGCTCAGCGAACGTGTATCGGATGCCGAGAGGTTAAACCGAAAAAGCATTTGATACGCATCGTAAGAACACCCGAGCGCGATATAATAGTCGACCCGACGGGAAAAGCTAACGGGCGGGGCGCATATGTATGCCCGAGCAGAGCTTGCCTTACGGCGGCGACAAAAAGCGGAAGGCTAGCCAAGGCGCTCGATACGGATATTGCGAAAGAGACCCTGGAGCGCATAATTGATGATGTTCAAGTCCTTCTAGGGGATAAGGGCACGAAATAGATTAGGTGGTGATCGGATGAGAGTTTATGAGCTGGCTAAACAAATGGGCGTATCAAGTACTGAACTCATGAACAGACTTCAAAAACTAGGTGTCGAGGTAAAGAATCACTTTGCCGCCATCGAACCCTCGGTGGTAAAGGAACTTCAGGCTGCCCAGACTGCCGGTTCGTCACCACAAACTGAAGTCAAGAAGAAAAAACCGGCCGGCGACAAAAAGCCTACCGTGACTAAACAGGCGACAGCGGCAAAACCCGCTAAGGCACAACCGGTGTCGAAGCCGGCAGCGACAAGCGACAAGGTGGTCAAACCAGCCGGCAGCGCCGCTAAAGCTCCGGCAAAACCGGCGCCTAAACCTGCCCAGAAAACGCCGGCAAAACCGGCTCCGAAAGCCGCACCAACAAAGAGCGCTGAGCCGGTTCAGCGGCCGCAAGCCCAGCGCCCGGAGGCAAAACCTGCTCCGGAGGCTGCGAAGCGCGCGCCCGCGCCAGAGCAAAAGCCACAGCTACAGCCGCAGCCCAAACCTGAAGTAAAAGTCGAGGCCCCCGTAAAGGAAGAGCCGGTCGCAGCGGCCGCACCGGCCGAAAAAGCCAAAATTTTAGAGATACCGCAAGCCGCAACCGTCAAGGAATTCGCGGAACTAGTCGGCAAAGAGCCGACTGCTATTATAAAGACCTTACTCAAGCTGGGCGAGCTGGTCACGATAAACCAGTCGCTTAGTTCCGACATAATTGAAATACTCGCGGATGACCTGGGCTATGAGCCTAAGATAATCAGCCCTGAAGAGCTGGAAGAAGAGGAAGCATTCGAAGAGGATTTGACGAATCTCGTTCCAAGGCCGCCGGTCGTGACGGTTATGGGCCATGTCGACCACGGGAAGACGTCGCTTCTGGACGCCATCCGCAAGACCGATGTCATGTCGGGCGAGGCAGGCGGCATCACGCAGCACATAGGAGCGTACCAGGTAGTCCTTGACGGAAGAAAAATCACCTTCATAGACACGCCAGGCCATGAGGCGTTTACAGCGATGCGCGCTCGCGGCGCGCAAGTAACCGATATCGCCGTGCTCGTAGTGGCAGCGGACGATGGTGTCATGCCTCAGACCGTTGAGGCTATCAACCACGCGAAAGCCGCTAACGTTCCCATAGTCGTCGCGGTCAACAAAATCGACAAGGAGAACGCGGACCCCACACGAGTACGCCAAGAGCTCACCGAATATGCGCTCATCCCCGAAGAGTGGGGCGGGGACACGATATTCGTCGACGTATCGGCGAAGCAAAAACTTCACATCCAGGACCTGCTAGAGATGGTTCTGCTCGTTGCGGATATAAAAGAATTAAAAGCCAACCCGAACACCAGGGCACGGGGGACGTGTATCGAGGCTAAACTCGAGCGCGGCCGCGGTCCGGTAGCGACGGTCTTGATTTACCGAGGCACGCTCCGTGTCGGAGACGCGGTAGTCGCCGGCGCCACTTACGGTAAAGTGCGCGCTATGAGCGATGATAAAGGCAAAACGGTTTTGGAGGCTACACCCGCGCAACCGGTAGAGGTAGTCGGATTATCGTCGCTGCCGCAAGCCGGTGAGGAGCTTAAAGTCGTAGGAGACGAGAAAGAAGCACGTCATATAGCGGAAGAGCGGGCGCTCAAACGCCGCTTGATCGCGCAGGAGGAACGGAGCAGAGTAACGCTCGAAGATCTCTTCGCGAGAATCCAAGAGGGCGAGATCAAAGACCTGAACCTGGTCATCAAGGCGGATACGCAAGGTTCGGTCGAGGCGATCAAAGATGCGCTGTACAAGCTCAACACCGAAGAGGTTCAGATAAGGATCATCCATACCGGTGTCGGAGGAATATCCGAGACCGATATCATGCTCGCGGCCGCATCGAACGCGATTGTCATCGGTTTCAATGTTCGGCCGGACGTAAACGCGCAAGCCATGGCGGCGAAAGAGACTGTCGATATCCGCGTGTACCGTATTATCTACAAGGTCGTCGAAGATATTACGCAAGCGCTCAGCGGCCTTCTAGCACCCGAGATAAAAGAGGTAGATACCGGCCGCGTCGAAGTGCGAGCCACCTTTAAGGTGCCAAAACTCGGCGTTATCGCCGGCTGCTACGTCCAACAGGGCGAAGTAGATAGAAACCAACGGATTCGCCTGGTCCGCGAGGGTCAGATAATCTATGACGGAAGCATCGTTTCGCTCCGTCGCTTCAAGGACGATGTCAAAGTCGTTAAGGAAGGCTTCGAGTGCGGCATCGGGCTCGCAAACTTCCAGGACATCAAAGAGGGCGATATCTTGGAGAGCTATAAGCTTGTTGAAAGGCAACGCCAGTTGGGTGAATAGTTATGGTCGTCGGTCTGCTCAGATTAGAGCTTTATCTACCCGGGACGAACTCGCTTAAGGAAAAGCGCCAAATCGTCAAGAGCATCATCGGTAAAGTCGAGAGCAGGTACAATGTCTCGATTTCCGAGGTCGACCATCACGAGCTGTGGCAGCGAGTCACCATCGGCATAGCGCACGTAGCCCAGAAAGGCGAACAGACAAAGAAGGTTCTGGACAGCGTCGATCGGTATGTAGAAGGCCTGGATAAAGCAGTCATTACCGAGCGGGAGATTCTGTTGTTCTCTCCCGAAACATAGAGGATACTATTTCGTGGCAAGTCCGGGGCCGGGATGTAAAGTCGCCGCCCTGGATTTTCTGATTAACAGCGTAAGATAGCAAGAAAGAGAACGGGAGTCCGTCATGGCATCAGGCCGCATTCGTCGCGTAGGCGAGCTGATAAAAGAAGAAATAAGCGACATTATTCAGAAAGAGATGAAGGACCCGCGAATCGGGTTCGTCACGATTACCGGTGTCGATGTGACGGGCGACCTCAAACATGCGGACGTCTACATCACGGTTCTCGGGAGCAAGAAAGAGCAGCAGAGCACCTTGCAGGGCCTGACCAACTCAAGCGGCTTCCTGCGAACGCTCCTCGCTAAGCGCATCAAGATAAAATATCTGCCGGAACTCAAGTTCCACTTCGACCCGTCGATTGAAAAGGGTTTGCGGATAGAGAAGCTGATAAGAAATCTCCATCAAGACGAGGATACTAATGGATAAAAAGGTGTTGGCGAAGGCCGCCGAAGCGCTCGCTGACGCTTCCTCAATTGTAATCACAACACATATTCAGCCCGATGGCGATGCTCTCGGAAGCATCTTGGCGATAAGCCGCTACCTCAAGCAGACCGGCAAGAAGGTCTGCTTGACGTGGGGCGAGGAGATACGCATACCCGCGCACTACCAGTGGATGTCGGGTGTCGATGAGATAGTCGAATACGGGGCGTGTATCGAAGCCGACCTGCTTCTCGCGCTCGACTGCGCTAACGAACAACGGCTCGGTTTTATAGCGGAGAAACTACCGCTCTTCAAGACCGTGGTAAACATCGACCACCACATCGATAATTCGGCATTCGGAACGCTCAATGTCCTCGATTTTGAGGCGTCCGCGAGTTGTGAGATAGTCTACGACCTGCTCAAGGCGATGGGAGCCGCTATCGATGAAGTAAGCGCGACGCTGCTATATACCGGAATAGTCACCGACACCGGCCGCTTTCAGTACTCGAACACAACCGCAAAGACCCACAACACCGCTTCGGAGCTCATCAGCTTGGGGGTCAAGCCGAACGAGATATTCCAATATATCTATGAGAACATGTCGTTTACATCCCTCAAATGGCTTGGGACCATTCTCGAGCGCGCCGTATTTATCGACGAATCCGGCTTGGTCTTTTCATATGTTTGTGATGCAGACCTTAAGGCTACCGGAGCCTCGCTCGGCGACACCGAGAGCTTTATCGATTACTTGAGGGCGGCAAAAGAAGCGGAGGTCGCGGCTATCCTGAAAGAGACCCCTGGGGGCAAGCTTAAGGTCAGCCTGCGCTCAAAAGGTGTGGTAGATGTCGGCTCGATTGCGAGAGAAGGAGGCGGTGGAGGCCACCGCAATGCCGCGGGTCTGACTACGGACAAGTCACTCGACGAAGCTGTCGCATGGATATCCGCGAGCATTTCGGCACAGGCTCCATCGTAGACGACATGGAAGGCATATTGGTAATCGATAAACCATCCGGGCCGACCTCTCACGATATAGTCGATATCCTGCGGCGCAAATCCGGCATAAAAAGGATTGGGCACACGGGAACGCTCGACCCCATGGCGACAGGAGTCATGGTCGTCCTCATCGGCAGAGCAACCCGGGTCAGCCGTTTCCTGGAGCTGGAGCCCAAGACATATATCGCGGAAGCCACTTTCGGAATCACCACCGATACGCAGGATATCACCGGAGAAGTCTTAAGCGAATCTGCCGGGATGCCGGACGAAGCGACTATAAAGCGGCTGTTGCCGGATTTTGCCGGCGACATACTTCAGGTTCCGCCAATGGTCTCCGCAGTAAAAATCGGCGGCAAGAAGCTATATAAATTGGCGCGGGCGGGCCACGAAGTCGAGCGTCCCGCAAGAGGCGTTCACATCTTCCGCTTCGAGTTCCTCGAGTCGTTCGAAGCTGAAGGCCGTCTCAAGGCGGTCTTCGAGGTGGAGTGCTCAGGGGGTACCTATGTGAGGACGCTCATTCACGACCTCGGCGAACGGGCGGGAGGCGGGGCCGCGTTAAGCGCTCTCAGACGAACACGGGTCGGCCGGTTCGGTCTTGAACATGCCCTAACGATCGATGCCTTGGGCGACGACTCAAACAGCATCACAGAGCACCTGCTAAGCGTCGACAACGCGCTAGATCACCTGGCAGAAGCCACGATTAAAACGGATGCTGTCGCCTTCGTCAAGAACGGCCGGCTGCTCGATGAAGATGTCCTGATAACGTATCCCAAAGACGCCGACCCGCAATCGTACCTTCGCATAAAGACTACCGATGGGGAGTTTCTGGGGCTTGGACGAGTCCGCCTGAGCGAAGGCTTCTCCGTCGCCCCTGAGGTGGTCTTGGCCCAATAAGAACGATCTGCCGGCAAGCGGCTGCGGTTTTTATAAATATCGGTTATTCTGTTACGGGGGAACAATAACTCTTATGTATTGGTTCCGCAATATTGCGGGTCCTATATCATGCAATGATTTAGTCCGGGAGTACGAGCAATGGAAATCATAAAAGGAATTGACAGCATCGAACATGTCGGGGGCCCGACCGCCGTCACCATCGGCGTCTTCGACGGCGTTCATCTAGGGCACCAGACTATTATTCGTAAAGCCATCGAACTCGCCGCCTCGATAGACGGAAAGAGCGTCGTTGTTACCTTCGACCCTCATCCGCTCGCCATCGTCAGGCCGGGAAGCGAGCCGGCCCTGTTGACCTCTACTGAGCTTAAGGCTGAGTATATATCGGAGCTGGGTGCCGACTTTCTCCTGGTAATACCTTTCTCCGGCGATATCGCGAACATGGAAGCCAAGGATTTTGTCGATGACGTCCTTCTCGGTAAGCTGCACGCGCGCCATGTCGTAATCGGTGAGGATTTTTCCTTCGGTAAACACCGTCAAGGCACCGTCGATTTCCTGCGCGCTTACGGCGCTCCGAAAGGACTCGATATCGTGGCGGTAGAGCATGTGCGAGAAAGCGATACCGTCATCAGCAGCACCGAGGTGAGAAAACGCCTTAAAGAAGGTGACATCGAAGGCGTGCGAGCCCTTACAGGGCGATATCCCAAATTCCGGGGCCGGGTTGCCCGCGGCTTCGGGCGCGGCGGCTCGATAATCGGGTTCCCCACCGCCAACATCGAGACCTTCCATAACGAGTTGACCCCGAGACCGGGGGTATATGCCGGATACGCGCTCACCGACGGCGAGCGCTACCCCTGTGTCATAGACATCGGATGGTCGCCGACTTTCGGCGACTTACATAAAGCGGAGATACATGTCCATATTTTAGGTTTTAATAAAGACATTTACGGTAATACTTTAGACGTCGAGATACAAGCCCGCCTGCGCGACGAGATGACCTTCTCCGGCGTTGAAGAACTGAAGGCCAACATCCGCAAGGATATCGAGCGAGCGAAAGACCTACTCGCAATTCGACCTTAATTGCGTTTACGCAGGTTTGGCTTTGTGTTAATATTTAAAAGATAAAGTATGAGGAATTACCGCTCACTAGGTTACCGATTCACCAACGGTTACTTGGTTTGTGGTGAATCAAACCCGATATCGGGGCGGCGCCGGGCAAAAGCATCGGCGTCGAGCGTCGATTTTTTCGGGTAAAACAAGGAGGTGACACCATGGCACTCGATAAGGAACTCAAAACCAGCATCATAGATGAGCACAAAGTCCATGACGGAGACACCGGCTCACCGGAAGTGCAGGTAGCGATGCTCACCAGGCGAATCAATGACCTTACGCAACACCTGAAAGAACACAAGAAGGATCATCACTCGCGCCGTGGTCTTCTGAAGATGGTCGGCCATCGCAGAAGACTGCTCAACTATCTCAAGAACAAGAATATCGAGAGATACCGAGAGCTCATAGCCAAACTGGGGCTAAGAGCGTAATAGTCAAGCTTGAAAGGGCAACCTCCATAGGTTGCCCTAAATCTATATTAAAGAATATTTTAGGAGGTTCTCAAAATCTATGGAGCCTAATCAAAAAAGCGGCACGCAAGTAAGAGAAGTCTTAAGGCAAGAGTTCGACCTGGACGGTAAGACGATTGCTTTTGAGACGGGCCTGCTGGCCCAACAGGCTGACGGCGCGCTAACGGTTCAAATGGGCGAGACGGTAACGCTGGTGACAGCGGTTGTCGCAAGTAAACCGACAGCGGGCAAGGATTTTCTCCCCCTGACGGTAGACGTAGAGGAAAAGATGTATGCCGCCGGTAAAATTCCGGGCGGTTTCATCAAACGGGAAACCAGGCCGAGCGAGAAAGCGACGCTCACCGCGCGCCTTATCGACAGGCCGCTTCGCCCATCGTTCCCCAAAGGTTTTTATAACGAGATTCAGGTGCTGGCGACGATACTGTCGGTGGATTTCGCCAACCAGCCAGATATCCTGGCTCTCAACGGCGCTTCGATGGCGCTGCTGTTGGCGGATGCCCCGTTTAGCGGTCCGGTCGCCGGTGTAAGAATCGGCAGGGTAGACGGCAAGTTTATTCTTAATCCTACATTCGAGGATCTCGACGCAAGCGACCTCGAGATGATAGTCGCGGGCAACCGTGACGCTATTCTCATGGTTGAAGCGGGCGCCAGTGAGGTTCTCGAAGCCGACGTAGTTAAGGCGCTCGACTTGGCGCATGACGCTATCGTCAAGCTCTGTGATTTTCAGGAGCGCTTCAAAGCGGCATACGCTGACATCAAACCGCCTTCAAATAAAGTGATCGAGGTAGCACAACCCGATCCCGCATATGCGGAGATAGAGGAGCGCGTTCGCGCACTCGCTACCGGCAAAATAAAGGAATCGCTGAGAAACCATGACAAGCTTGAGCGCGACCGCCAACAAGACCTCATCGCGGAAGAGGTACTCGCGGAACTCGCGGAAATGGTCGAAGACAAGGAATCCTATGTCTCAAAGGCGCTCAAGCAAATCAAAAAAGAAGAGATGCGCCGCATGATTCTCGACGAGGG
>MELI01000077.1:0-293 GCA_001767575.1 Candidatus Aquicultor primus
TGTAGCCGCAGGGATAACAGGGCTGATAAATGCCGTGTATAATAAGGTAAAGGGCGTCATAATAATCCTGGACAATTCCACCACCGCCATGACAGGCGGCCAGCACCACCCTGCTACAGGAAAGACCATCAAGGAATACCCGACTAAAAAACTCATACTTGAAAACCTCTGCAAAGCTTGCGGCGTAGACAACGTAGATATAGTCTCACCCTACCGGCTTAACGAGCTTGAGGATATCCTGAAAAAACGCATCGAAGAAGATGCTCTCAGCGTGGTTATCACAAGAAGCCCAT
>MELI01000077.1:324-607 GCA_001767575.1 Candidatus Aquicultor primus
TCCCTTCTATGAACACGATAAATGCAAGGCCTGCGGAGTATGTTTGCGTATCGACTGCCCCTCCATCCACAAGCTGGAAGACGGCACTATCGAGATCGATGAATTCTGCGCAGGATGTAAGTTGTGCGTAGCGGTTTGTCCGTTCGGGGCATTGAAGAGCGGTGAACAAAAATAGGCGAGTGATAATGAAAATCAAAAAAGATAATATAAAAAACTGGAATATTTTATTTGCCGGCACCGGCGGCCAGGGTGTTCTTACCGCCTCGGAAGTCGTCGGCTGGGC
>MELI01000077.1:898-1201 GCA_001767575.1 Candidatus Aquicultor primus
GCCCATCAGCGAACAAAGCTGGATGCTCGCCTTGGAAAAAGCTTTTGGCCAGAAACGTCTCGACGAAAACAAATCCGTTTTTGCACAAGGGCGATCCTGGAACAAATAATAGCCCGTATGGTTACGCCGATAGGGTTGTATCCCGACCGGACATGATCTTATTTGTGCCGCGAAGCCGTATACCTTTTGAAAAACTACCCCTTTTACTTTTCTTTCACGCCGGATTATAATGGTGAAAGATTTATAACCGATTATAAGGGGATATTATGAAGTTCATAACATCGCTGATGCTGGTTTTTGTTT
>MELI01000077.1:1207-1393 GCA_001767575.1 Candidatus Aquicultor primus
CATTTGCTTTCGCCCAAGAGCCCAACGACATCGCGGCGGAGCCAAATACCACTACGCAGTTTCAGGCAAGCCGTATTATGATGCAGATCGTCCTGCCCGACCCTAACCGGCAAAGTACCACGAGTTTGGAAAGTTCGATAGCCGCATACGATCAAACCCGCAATTTCCTCAAAACACCTCTGACCG
>MELI01000077.1:1520-1634 GCA_001767575.1 Candidatus Aquicultor primus
CTATATGTTTAATATCAATGGCGTCTTTCAATATGACCCGCTTGCCCACGCCTTAAACCGCACCGTATCCCGTGATTTTCGTCTGGGATTATCGAATGCCGCCAATAAAAATCC
>MELI01000077.1:1652-1809 GCA_001767575.1 Candidatus Aquicultor primus
CAAAGAAAAACACCACTCGCTCTCGTTTTAACGAATATGCTCAAGCAGGCCAAATCGCTCAGTCCGTCGCTCTCCAAGCTACCGGTATGGGCCTTGGCAGTCTAACTACTTCCACGTTTGATCAAAACCTTGTTCGTCGAGTCGGCCAGATACCCGC
>MELI01000077.1:1849-1999 GCA_001767575.1 Candidatus Aquicultor primus
GTCGGAACAATTACGACCCGGCCTGTAGCCGAAGGGCCAAAAGCAACGGTACAAAAAAGTATCGCGATCATCATTCCTGAAAAAGATTTCAGTGACCCGGAGCTGTTCGATCTTCTGGACTCTCTCGATCTGGCCGGCGTCGGCTACAAT
>MELI01000077.1:2123-2265 GCA_001767575.1 Candidatus Aquicultor primus
CCCTTGTGCAATCCGCATCGGATGATGGAATGATCGTTGGCGGTATAGGTGAAGGCGCCGCACTGATCGCCAGGGCCGGACTTCTGCCACCGGAAAGAACCAGGCAATACGATGTACAGCGTCAATATCGCTTAGGCACAAA
>MELI01000077.1:2330-3198 GCA_001767575.1 Candidatus Aquicultor primus
ACTCCACACTTTTCGCCCGTGCTATCGTCAACGCCCTCAAAGGCGAAAGCGGTCTGCAATTACCGCCGCAGGAGAATCAACGCCCTGCTGGACGGATGCGACTTGGCGAACGCCCCCCCTTCAACAAGCAGCAAAGCAATTATTAATTTGAGGTAGTCGCTGCTGTTTACGCACTGGCGATGCTTTCGTCGGTTTTCTCATAGGTCGAATAGTAGTATGGCGTGTAAGCCTCAAATTCCGCAGCGCATGTATCCACGAGTTTATATACTGGCTTGATACCCAGTGCCTCTCGCTGCTTGCGAACATCCATTTCGTTGGACTTGCGCAGTTTAGCGATCTGCCTGTCGCTAAAGCCCATACGTTTGATCTCGTTCATGAAGTCGGCGTCGATTTCAGCTGCCGCAGCGATCTTCGCTTCCATCTCGACTATTTGCTTAATATTATAGACAAACCACCTGTCGATATTGCACAACCCGCTCACCTCGTCGACGCTCATCTTGCGTTTGATCGCTTCTTTGACGTAGAACAGCCGATCCGGTACAGCCGTGATAAGTCCCTGCCTCAACTGCTCATCCGAAAAGCTTGAAACGGTATCGTCAAGACCGCTCACGCCTATCTCAAGCGAACGGTAACCCTTTTGCAGTGCCTCCTTAAAAGTTCTGCCCAGTGCCATCACTTCACCCACCGACTTCATACTCGAACCAAGCACAGGTTCTGCGCCTTTGAATTTTTCAAATGTAAATCTCGGTATCTTCACCGCGACATAATCTATCGTAGGCTCAAAACACGCCGGCGTCTTGGCGGTGATATCGTTTGGTATTTCATCGAGCGTATAGCCGACTGCCAATTTTGCCGCGATCTTGGCTAT
>MELI01000077.1:3535-3684 GCA_001767575.1 Candidatus Aquicultor primus
ATAAGTATTTCGCGTATCGGAGAAGCATCCAGACCTGTCTGAACATATTTGCGGTATTCTTCTTCATTGAACGCTACGCCGCCGCCTTTGCCGCCAAGGGTAAAGGCCGGACGAATGATCGCGGGCAGCCCGACTATCTTCAACGCCTC
>MELI01000077.1:3760-4033 GCA_001767575.1 Candidatus Aquicultor primus
AGCTGACGGTCTTCTGCTTTTGCGATAGCTTCTGCGCTTGCGCCGAGCATCTTAACGCCGTGTTTTTCCAACACGCCGCTCTTGGCAAGTTCCATCGCGCAATTAAGCGCCGTCTGGCCGCCAAGCGTAGGAAGAATCGCATCGGGCTTTTCGCGTTCGATGATCATTTCCACGAACTTCGGATCGATAGGCTCGATGTAGGTACGCTGTGCCATGATCGGATCGGTCATGATCGTCGCCGGGTTTGAATTGATAAGCACCAGTTCATAACCT
>MELI01000077.1:4064-4157 GCA_001767575.1 Candidatus Aquicultor primus
CCGAATAATCGAATTCGCACGCCTGTCCGATCACTATCGGCCCGGAACCTATTATAAGTATCTTGTGGATGTCATCTCTGCGAGGCATTGTTA
>MELI01000077.1:4178-4823 GCA_001767575.1 Candidatus Aquicultor primus
TCCTTATTGTTATACCCGCCGCGATAAGTTCGTCCTTGATCTTACGGATCGTATACTCGCCCGTGTGGATCATACTGGCTATTATCGCCGCATCTGCTTTGCCGTCTGTAAAAACTTCCGCCAGGTGTGCAGGCGTCCCCGCGCCGCCGCTTGCGACGACCGGTATCCGCACACTGGTCGAGATCAGCCGTGTGAGATTTATTTCAAATCCATTCCTCGTACCGTCGGCATCAACACTGTTTACTACTATTTCGCCTGCTCCCAGACCTTCCGCTCGTTTGGCCCATTCCAGCGCGTCAATACCCGTTCGCTCACGAAACCCGCGTATCGTTATTTCATAGCCGCTTGGGAATCGTTTTAAGTCGTCAACCTTTACCGGGTCCATTCCCAAAACAATACACTGCGCGCCAAACTCGCGAGCGCCTTCAGCTATGATATTGGGATTGCGTACAGCAAGCGAATTCACGCTCACTTTTTCCGCGCCTGCAAGCAGCACACGCCGCATATCATCGAGCGTCTCAATGCCGCCGCCAACCGCGAAAGGTATATGCACTACTTTAGCTACCTCTCGCACCATTTCAATATCGATAGGCCTGCGCTGCGCCGACGCTGTTATATCGTAAAATACAAGCTCGTCGCATCCCC
>MELI01000077.1:4970-5142 GCA_001767575.1 Candidatus Aquicultor primus
CTCCAAAAGCTTAAGCCCTATCCTGCCCGACCGCTCCGGGTGAAATTGTACCGCCGCCATGTTATCCCTAGCTATCATCGCCGCAAAATCTACACCTGCATAATCGGTCGTACCGACAACAATGTTTTTTTCATCCGGGCAAGGGTAGTAGCTGTGTACAAAATAAAATTCG
>MELI01000077.1:5220-5634 GCA_001767575.1 Candidatus Aquicultor primus
CATAACGGGTCATCCGAAAGAAATTTCTTCGCGCTGCCCGCAACAATACCCATGCACTGGGTCCCGCCGTCCTCCTCGCTAAAGCCGAGCAAAAGCTGAATACCTATGCAGATGCCCAAAAAAGGCCTGCCGCTTTGTATCACTTTTTTTATAGGCTCGATAAGTCCGAGGCTTCGCAGATTCGCCATTGCCGCGCCCGCAGCGCCAACGCCGGGAAATACAACCCGCTCTGCTCGCAATATATCCTCAGCCTTATCGGTAATGAGTACACTCTGCCCGATATGCTCAAAGGCAAGCTTGACGCTTGTAAGGTTACCTGCTTTATAATCAACCGCTACTATCATTTAAATACGATCTGTGAAATTACTTCTTAAATTCTTTCATCAACTTACAGAACCTCTCAAACAACATCCT
>MELI01000077.1:5769-6717 GCA_001767575.1 Candidatus Aquicultor primus
TGTTATCATTACCTTACCGGTCGCCAGGTCTTTCACAGGATGATTGCCGCCGTGATGACCGAATTTAAGTTTGAACGTCTTTCCGCCAAGGGCAAGACCGAGCATCTGATGGCCAAGACATATCCCGAATATCGGCACTTTCCCCAGCAGTCCGCGTACCGTTTCAATTACATACTCAACCGCCGCAGGGTCGCCCGGCCCATTACCCAGCAATACGCCGTCCGGCTTCTTAGCCAGTATTTCCGCCGCGGTCGCTGTCGCCGGCACAACTTCCACTTTGCAGCCCACTTCCGCAAGCTGACGCAGAATGTTATATTTTATTCCGCAGTCATACACCACTACGTTATAAACTCCGCGATCCTGCCAGACGTAAGAGCTTGATTCCGCCACATCTTTCACAAGGTCTACGCCGATAAGTTCAGGCGCCGCTTTTGCCCTTGCTACAAGCTCCGCGTCGCTCTCATCGCCGCTGGATATTACCGCTATCATCGCCCCTGCCGTTCGGATGTGCTTTGTGATAGCGCGCGTATCAACATCCTGAATGCCGACGATATTATTGGCTTTGAGATATTCGTCGATGGTGATTCCATTGCTTCTCCAGTTACTCACTATCTCGCTGGCCTCACGCACGACAAATCCAGAAAGAAATACCTTTCGGCTTTCAATATCTTCCACGTTCACGCCATAGTTACCTATGAGCGGATACGTCATCGTTACGATCTGCCCGGCATACGAAGGATCGGTGAGAACCTCCTGATAGCCGCTCATCGCCGTATTAAAAACCACTTCGCCGCTGGTAATGCCCTCGGCACCTAACGGCTTACCTTTAAAAACCATACCATCTGAAAAAGCTATCTTAGCCAAAATCTATCTCCAAAACTTATGCTTTTTTCGCTTCAAGTCAAATTCGACGATCATCTCAACCCTTATACGCGTTGGTGATGGGTA
>MELI01000077.1:6744-6873 GCA_001767575.1 Candidatus Aquicultor primus
GCGTTATTTTTATACCAGGCGGTGATTGACGCCGTTTATATTCATTTTTGTCGATCATACGTGTTACCCTATCCACAACCTCCACCGGTAACCCGCTATCCACAAGCTCGCTTATCGACCGATCTTCTT
>MELI01000078.1:0-474 GCA_001767575.1 Candidatus Aquicultor primus
TTTATAGATAGCGAAGACCCGCTCGATTGCTCGCTTGTCCCTAACATCCATGATGTTTATCTCGAATGCGGCCGTATCCCCATTAAAGTGGGTTCTCATTTCCTCTTCGAGATGGTAGAGACCGTTCTCAGAAATATCGGTGGCGATCACTCTGGCCGGCTTCAGGTAGACGACCTGCCGACAAATCTCGGAGCCGATGGAACCTGCAGCTCCGGTTATCAACACGGTCCTGTTTTCGTAGCAAATAATCGTATCTTTTAAATCGGTATCGACCTCTTTTCGGCCGAGTAACTCCTTGGGGTCTATATCTCGAATCTGCGCGAGGTTGATGTTGCCGCCGACGAGTTCAGAGAGGTCTGGGACCGTCTTACAGGCAATGCCTATCTCCCGGCATTCGAGCGCAATGCGCCGCCTTTCTCTGACCGCGGCAGACGGAATAGCCAAGATGAGCTCGTCGACTGGATACTTCGCAAG
>MELI01000078.1:487-2949 GCA_001767575.1 Candidatus Aquicultor primus
ACAGCGGTCGTGCCGACCACCTCTATCCCATGAATCATCAGCCCGTTCTTCGCGGGGTCATCGTCAAGTATCGCGATGGGACGGTATCCGCAATCGCGATTCGACTGCATCTGTTTGACCAGGCTGCTCCCCGCAGCACCGGCGCCGACGATGATGACCTGCGTCTGTTCCCCGTCGCGAACCGTGAAGTTAAATGTGGGAAAGAGGTCTTTTTGGGCGCGAATCAAGAAGTAGCTCCCACCGACGAGCGACAGAGTCAGCATCCAATCGATGACAAATACTCCGCGCGGGATAGTGATATTGTGGGTCATCCAGAGGACTCCTAGGAACAGAAACGAGGCGGACGTTATCCCGCGCATCAGCCTCATGCCCTCTTTCATGCTCGCATATTGCCATAGCTGGTGATAGAAACCGAAGATATAGAAAACCGGCACTTTCGTCAATATCGCGATCGGCAAGATTGTGAAGAGCGTTACCATATATGCCTGTGGGATACTCATACCGAAGCGAAGTAGAAACGACAAGAATAGTGCGATGACGACGAGCGACGCGTCTACCAGCAAAAAAACAGGCTGCTTTAGCCTTGCCGGCTTTAGCAGCTTCATCGTACTCTGCAGCAACTCCGCTCGCACCGTATAGGGTTGTCCTGTCGTATCATTGTTTACTCTTGACATAATCGCCCAATCTTGGCACCGATTTCCTCTCCTCCGATACCCTGTTTTATCGGGTTAAAGAGGTCAACTCTTGATAGCCCTATTCGATGCGAACCACCGCTCGATTTGAGATTTCTCGCAGTTGGCAAGGCGCGTCCCGTTGCTAGTTCGCACCGTCCAGCTTTTGAGCATCGCTCAATTTCGCTATGATTAAGAGACGTTTGGCCGCCGAATATATGGGGTCACATGTCGAGAGAACGAGCCTTCGCTCGCCGCCCGATTTAATATCGCTCCAGTCGTCCGGTCTTACTCTTTTTATCCCAATGACTGTATATACAAAAAGCGCTTGCTCGGTATAGACGAACACACTATCAGCGATATCGAGCTTGTCCAGGTCGTGGAAGGGAGCCGCATACATCGTGCGGTGTCCCGATATAAGCGAGGTGCCGGCCGCGCCGATCTGTGCAGTCTTAGAGACTCTTACCGGGCCTTTTGCAAGGTTAGACCAGGTTTCACCCTCTATAATACTAAGGCTAAGGTCGAGCTTTGGTATAACGACAAACGCAATGCTCTTCCCTGTCGCCTCGGGGTCTGCGGCCACTAAGTCTGCTATATCGCCGGCCGTGGCACTCCCTTCGACAGAGCCGTCGGCTTTCGGGTTGCCGTCTTTCGCGTTATCCGGGTTCACACCATTACTATCAGCTGAAACGCGCGCTACCGGCTGCCATTTCTTGACCTCGTGCCACTGGTAATACTTTGCGTTAAGCCACAGCCCGGTCGGAACCACCAGACATATAAGCCCGACAGCCAGCATCAGATTGGCAATTTTGTTTAAATTATTATTTGAGCGCTCTTTCTTCATGTGCGCCGGTCCTCCTCTTCTTACTCGCTGTCTATCACGCGTTCCTTCGCTCGGAGCGCGCAGCAACGTAAGGGCATCTCTGCGTCTCTATCGGTTATCGATAAGCCCAAAATTAAAGGATTTATCCTTTTTGAGTGTCCCGGCATAGACTGCGTTGTGTCCTTTCCGGGCAAACCCGTCAGGCAACTCGCTGATGGCAAAACTATCGGGAATCGTGACCCTCGAAGTGACAGTGGGCTTATTGATTACCGGCTGTGCCTGCCAATCAAAGGTGTAATGTATGCCGCTCTTATCAAAAATAAGCACGTACGGGAGTTCATACGAGAGCTCGACAGTCTTGCTCGCACCGCGCGGGACTATCACGTATCTTGAAAAGACCGTCTTGTCTTTTTCACAGCTTATATCGATGACACTACGCTCACCATTAATCTTAGCACTCAACAATTGAGCACCCTTCGGAACAAAAACGTTCAACCATGTATTACTAAGACCACCTTTGGCGCCTAAGGAGTTCTCGCCCGTCACATAGGTCGGCAGACCCGAAGCCGGCGTCTTATTCGATATCTTGATAGACAGAGTCGCAAGCCCCGAGCCATCAGGGCGCAGCTCTATCGCGTGCCGGATGTCTTCATACATATAGACATCGACCTTGTTCGCCCCGTGGTTTTGCATAACGACCTGGAGGTAATCATTGGTCGTCGGAATCAACTCACCGGCGTAGCCCAGGCTCTCCGCTATCTTCTGCTCTTTTTCGTTGGTGCTGTACAAGGCCATGTGTTTTTCGGATAACGCCAACCCGAACTGTTCGATAAGCTTCGATTTGTCCGCGACCTGCCCTGTGGTAATGCGTCCCCAGACCGCTTGCGCGATATCGGATAAGAAATCCTTGCGCGTATCGCGCTCCGGGAAATCCTTGTATGCTTTGACGAGCGTCCACTCAACGGCAT
>MELI01000078.1:2967-9011 GCA_001767575.1 Candidatus Aquicultor primus
CGATTGCATCGAGCAGATACGAGAGCCCGACCGGGTCGACACTGATGACTCCATCGAGCTTCTCTCCTCGCGCGCTTTCGAATAGCTTTAGTAAAACCCTGCTGACCGTCGGAAAATCGGGGCTCATATTCGCGTTCGACCAAATACGTGCCCCTTCGAACCGGCCATACCGCGCGGCAAAGTCCTCGGGGGTCTCAATCGGTTTATCCGGATTCTCGATGGCCAAGATTTCGTCGAATTCATCGAGCTTGATGGCACCGTTGTTGACCGTTAGTATCCCGTAGTTGCCGATAAGGCCGCCTGTCGCACGCAGTTCAGCATTGTTCTGAATCGCTAGGAAATAGCGCCTCTTCCCCTCTCCCCCCATGACGCTAGGTAAGACATCGAAGGTCACCTTGGCCTTCGAGACCAGCGTTTTCAGTGTGGGAAGCTCTTCCCCAAGCTTCTTTTTCGCACTCTCTATTTGGGGAATCAGATATCCTTCGGGTATCTTGTCGTAAGCGGCCATCGCTTGAAGCACATGCAGGTGCGCCTGGTCGATATCGGGCTTTGCGTCGATAAACGGCTCGACATCCACCCTACCGTTCTCGATACTGATATCGAACTTGCCCTGTTTCTGAGAAAATTTCGTCGAAGCCTGCATGAGTGCTTCGCCGGCATACGCGACTTCGCTGCCGGTCTCCGTCAGGCGACGAACTGCTTCGAGATTGGAATTAGCGACGGGGACAACCGCGAGCATTGTCATGCCGGGCTTGCTCATGATTCTGCCGGCGTCTATAAAACTGTTTTGCGCTTGTTTGAAATATGGCTGGGATTTACTGAAGTCGGCGACCTCGGCGGCAAGATATGCGGACTTCAAGCTATCCTGGCCTTCGACCAGTCGCTTCTGCACGCCTAACAGGTCACCGACGACGCTGCGGCCGGCTATCGTAGCAGTGAGCGCAAGTAGAAGCACGAGCACGATTAACAGAAGTCTTGTGTTGTTTTTCTTCGCGCGGTCATTTCTATTCTTATGGGCACGTGATGTGTTACTTTGGTCCATCTTATTACTCAAAACACCGATAGTAATCAAACACCTCTTATATCACGGGGCTGGTTGAGGGGTGCATCACGTAAAGCCTGCCGGCTGGTGTATGGTTGATTATAATAACCATTCTGTTTTGAAGTCCGTGCGCCATTTATGACAAAGCCGAGAATTCGTGCGCCGACCTTGGTAAGCGCGTTGCGTGCAGCGAGCATATCGGCTTTCTTCGATTTGCCGAAACTCGAAACCATTAGAACGGCGTCGGCTTTCGAAGCGAGAATCACCGTATCGGATAAGGCCAACACCGGCGGGCAATCAAGAATTACGATATCAAACCGGCCTTCGAATCTCGCCAGCAACTCATCCATCCGCTCTGAATTCAACAAATCGGCGGGATTCGGCGGAATCGGCCCGCTTGTAATGACACTTAAACCATCTACGCCGCTCGAAAGAATAACCGAGTCGGCATCGGCAGCGCCTATGAGAACATTAGAGAGACCTCTTGCGTCAGGTAGATGGAACACTTGACTGATGGATGGTCTTCTCAAATCGCAATCGACAAGTAAGACATTCTGCCCGGCCTGGGCAAAGACTATGGCTAGATTCGACGCCACGGTGGTCTTGCCATCCCCTGTTTCGGGGCTCGCCACCGCAAACGATCGAATCGACTGGTCAAAATTGAGGTACTGAAGATTGGTCCGGATTCGTCGCATCGATTCAGACGTATCAGTGTTATTGTCGCCCAGCAAGAGTGGCTGCTGTGATTTTGACACCAGGCCTAACGACGTTATCCCAAGAAGTTGTTCGAGCATGTCCGACTCTTTCACGGTCACATCGAGTTTCTCGAGGACGAAAGCGAAACCTACACTCATACTCAAACCAAGCACCAAGGCGAGTACGGTGTTTAAGAGCGGCTTTGGAGTGACCGGCTTCAACGGCACGACGGCGAGCTCGATCGCACTGACTTTCATCTGCGAAGTTGTAGGTACAGTCGACGGAATAAAATCGATGAATTCTTCTACATACGCGTTGACGATGTCCTTTGCCCGTTTGGGATTCGTGTCTGTCACCTTAAGAACGATAAGCTGCGTGTCTCGTATGGGCTGCGCCTTTACTTTTTTCATCAGGTCATCCGGCAACAAAGGAAGCTCAAGCCGTGCGATTACCCGTTCCGCCAGCGTCCGGCTGACCATAATCTCACTAAAGGTCTTGGCGAGCTGCTGGCCAAGGAGGACGGCCTGATACGATTCAGAGGATGACTGGTTGTTGACCGGCGCCTGGGCCTGCGCGACCAAAATCTTGGCCGTCGCGTTATACTGCGGCGTCATATACATCGTCGCAATCATAGCCAATAGAACACAGAGGACAGTGCCGATAATGACAATGCCCTTCCTTTTCGCGATTATCTTTAGAAACTGAACGATTTCGATTTGCTCTTCCACATAAACTCCATGATAAGGATGCTTCATGCATGCTACGCATCGACGCGGCCCTTTTTGTCTATCAGTGCGCGATGCTGTAATCGACATGCAGAGCAACCGCTGACATTACTCGTGCGCAAGTATCTGTTTGCGGCCCGTAGCAGGATGATTTTTGTGGGTGTTGTCAGGATACCGGCGCTGTCGACCGATATCCCTAAGTCCTCTTGAACACCTTGATGCTAAAACCGGCAACGGTTAGAACTAGACCGGCCATAAGCAGAGCCCAAAGCGGCATGCCGCCGGTATATGGCAGTTGCCCATCGGTCGATACTACCACCGGGGCGCCTGGCACAGTCGGTAGCTCGGGTGCTACCTGCTCGCCCAAGACCATCCGCTTGTCGCCTACCTCCACAGAGCCAACCAGATACCGGCTTCCGTAGGAGTACGGTTCGTTGACATCGTCGGGGTGGGTTCCGTTTGACGGACCTTGCGCCGACAGGGAGTGCACACCCTTGCTTATGCTGGGCGGAACATCGTAGCTAAATGATATGTTGCCGTTGATATCGGCCTTGATGACTTTGGTGCCATCCCCATCGAAAGCGACCGTTACATCGGCCATCGACTGAAAACCGCCACCTGTGGCAGCGACCGTCCCGTTTGAATCTACGGTAGCAGGGCTAACATTAAGTGTGCCCTGGCTCGCCGCAAAAGCCACATTTGCTGAGAGAAGGATCATAAAGGTAAGAATAATAAAGGTAAATCTTTTCATAACAACCTCCTTTCATTGTGCAGGCGCAATACTTTTGCTACAAAAAGGCTGTTAATCGTGGTGCTTATAATCTATCCATAGGACACTAATCGAGAGAATCCCATGCGCTCGCTTAGCTATTAAGAAACATTATAGGTGAATTTCCAGTATATAGCAATATGCTGGATATAATACGCTGCGGGGTATTATTCCTTGGTGTGGGAGCGAGCTGCGGCGATGATTGTGGCAAGTCATTAGCAATATCCGAAGCGTAAGGCTCGCCTCGGTCTCACGAAAACAGCCGCGTCAGGTCTGGTGGTATGATGACTGACGCCCTTAGCCCTTCAGCCCAAGCTAGTATTCCAACCTACTTGGGCTTTCCGCTCTTTGAGAGAGTCTCGGCATTGAGAGGTCGGCCAAATACCCCAAAGGGCCAAGTGATTATAGATTAAGTCATGCTTTACCTTACCCGCGTATCCGGTTCAATCGCGCCAACTTTCAGTTGCCGAGCATAACAATATTCCTTACGGTCACCATACTCTTTGTGCACCTAAAAAACCTCTTGAGAATTGCTTCCACACAGTCTGACGTCCCCGTTGCCAGTTTCTACTGCCGTTTCAGTCTACTCAAGAAATCAGTCGTTTACGTCGACATTATAATCATAGCTTTGAACTCCGGAAGCTTTGCTGACCTGCAAAAGTTCTAGCACGACCATTGAGCTCATCGGTTGCACGTAAAGCACGCTAGATTGAATCACACGGCATAGAGTCAGTGAAGACCCAGGGGCTCGAAGCGTACGGTATCGTGGATTTGCTTAGAAGGGGATTGTTTCAGTGCGGATAAAGTCTATCTTAGGTCAGCATGGCTCGGCGATTGCAGAGATGCTAATAGCTATTTCGATACTAGTAATAGCTGCCACAGCATTGATTCCTCTCTTCGTTCTTGGCTCAAAGACCGCGTATGCAAACCAGATTCGCACTGTCGCTTACAATACCGCAGTCGAAGAGATCGAGCATATAAAGAGCTTGTCTTACGATGATATAGGGACCGTGGGGCGAAACCCTGTCGGTTCCCTCCCGGCCGACAAAGAGCGCACCGTTCAAAATATCGTGTTTCAAATAGTAACGAACGTGCGCTGGGTGGATGACCCAGACGATGGACTTGTACCCAATGACCTTGACGGCCGTGACTATAAGAAAGCGACTGTTACACTAACATGGAAGGGTGTTTTCGGGACAAAATCGTTGGAACTAAGCACGTTTATCACGCGAGAATCAGAAGATCAACCTGCGATCGGAGGAAATATCCAGGTAAACGTAAAGAAGTCTAACGGTGACTTAATATCGGATGCTCGGGTAGATATAACCTCCGGCCCGTCCTCCCCGTTATCCGATCTAACAGACGAAAACGGCAAAGCGCTTTTTCTTACGCTGGATGAAAGTCTGAGTGCCGACGACTACTCAGTTACCGTTTCAAAATCAGGCTACGTTGTCCGTCCGAACCTCGCAGTGCAACATACCACTGTGAGCAGCGGCCAAATTCAAGTCCTGGAGTTCATTATGGATGAACCCGGAATCCTCCACGTAAGACTGGTCGATCCTTTCGGCGCCTTGGTCGGGAAGAACTCGCGTATCACCCTAAGCAATGCCGATGCCGGCATCCTTGAGTATCAGAGCCATAGCGGCTACTTTGAAATACCCGAGATATACCCGGGAATATGGGCTATCATGCCGTGGGCGGCTTCCTATGAGTCACCCGCTGAGCCAACCTTGGTGGACGTGAAATCACTGCAGACAAACACCATCGAGATACCGATGCAACCCAAACCTCAGGGTTTGCTCTATCTTCAAGTCTTTGTTGATGGTACAAGCGATCCTGTAAGCAACGCCCAAGTTACGCTCACAAATCTTGAGTCATCAATAATATCAACAGGCTATACCAACAGCCAGGGTATTCTTGAATTGCAGATCGAAGCAGGCAACTGCAGCTTGGCAATTACGAAAGACGGTTATAGTTCCCATAGCGAAGAAATCGCGATTCCGCCATCCGGGAACACATCTCGTACCGTTTACTTAGCGCCCGTCCCGGAGGTTGGCTCGATACTGGTCCGCTGTGAGCGAACAAATGGCAACCCGCGCAACAACGTTTGGATTTGGGTGCATGGCGATTATTTCGATGCGACTATACGGACCGGTGATTACCTCCCCGGCGAGGCTTTATTCGACAATTTGACCCCCGGGTCATACACGGTTCATAGGTGGAGTTCGGGCTGGCAAGACCTGCGTACGGTTACAGCGACAGCCAACGGTCAGACCAGCGTCGTCTATAGGTATTAAGATGCAAAAACTTTCTAACATCATAAAAACAGAAAACGGAGTAACATTGACCGAACTCATGGTCGCGCTGGGTCTTCTCAGCTTTGTTCTTGGCAGCATCTTTGCGCTTCTGCGTGTCGGCGAGGTCAACTGGAGTATATCAACCCAAAGAATGCAGGCGAGAGATGAGATATCAAGAGCGTCTTTTAAGCTTTCAGCAGACCTTAGAGGAGCTAAGAAAATCGAGATGGGCGAAGGACCTCTGGCATTGGCGGATGCAAACAGTGTCGTTTTTCATGCAAACGCCGACTCGGATGCCGAACCCGAGCGAATTCGCTATTATCTGGATGGAGATCGCCTTGTTAGAGCAGTGGTGCAACCTTCAAGCGCTACACCGCCCTGGACATATACAGGCCAGGCCGAAGATTGGGTCGTAGCGCGCCATATCGGCAACGGCCAAGCTAACCCGCTATTTAAATATTTTGATGCAGCGGGCAACCAGGTAACATCGCTGCCAGCAAGTTCGGCCCAGCTTC
>MELI01000078.1:9078-9185 GCA_001767575.1 Candidatus Aquicultor primus
CAATATTGAGACGAGAATTTTTCTCAGAAACACAGATAAAGGACAGTAACTATGCATCGATATGGTCTGATAGCGAAGAAAATATTCAGGGACGAGCAAGGTTACGG
>MELI01000079.1:0-3845 GCA_001767575.1 Candidatus Aquicultor primus
GGCTTCCAGCCGGCGGTGCGCAGGCGAAAGACAACCTCTTCCGAGAAGAACGGTATCGTGTCGAAGTAAAACTCTATCAACACGTAGCTGCTTGCGGCGAGCGGGAGCGCGGTTCGCGACGCGAGCCGCTCGGGGATGTCCGGCGACATCCGCAGCTCACTCCCGGGATATATCTCTACCGGCACATCGCGCTCGCGCAGCACCGCTTGGAGCAGCTCGACGCCGGCGAGCGTCTCTTCTCCCGAAACGTGGTGCCAATCGTTCTGGTGAGGCGTGGCGACAATGCGGGTTATACCGTTTTGGTGCGCGAGGCGCGCCATCTCGATCGCTTCGTCGAGCGTCTCGGCCCCGTCGTCGAGCCCCGGCAAGATATGGTTATGGATATCGACAAATCCGGCCATCACGCCTCCCGTCCATGCTTTATGATGATTATAACCCTAAACGTAAAAAAAGCTCGCGGGTGCGAGCCATTCGTGGGCCTAGCTGGAGTCGAACCAGCCACCTCACCCTTATCAGGGGTGCGCTCTAACCAACTGAGCTATAGGCCCGAGGCAAATCACGGCCAACTTTAGCGACCAGCTTCATATTGTACAGCTCCCGCCTGAAAAATTCAAGGCGAAGATTTCCCCTGCGCTGGGGCCGCGTGCGACGGCCCTGTCGTCGCTCTTCTCGCCCCAGACAAAACGACCAAGGCCCGGCTTTAAATCCATCCTCTTCTTCGCCGGCGCTTGCTCCCAGAGCGGCCGGCTTGGATTGATTAATTGATTAAATCTTTGCTATTGTGAGCATAGACAATTAAGCGCGTTTTAGAGGTGAACCAATTGTTTGAAATGGAAGTTCACGGCGTCAATCTCGACATTCTGACGAATCAGCCGGTAATCATATTAAGAGATAACTCCACCAGCCGGTATCTTCCTATCTGGATAGGCCAGTTTGAAGCGACGGCCATCCTCATGGAGATACAGGGCATCCGTCCGTCGCGGCCGCTCACGCACGACCTGCTCAAAACCATTATCGACAAGCTCAGCGCAGAGGTCGAAAGTGTCGTGATAAGCGACCTGAAAGAGGGAACCTTCTACGCCCAAATCCATATGTCGACAAACTCGAGCAAGCTGCAAATCGATGCGAGGCCAAGTGATGCCATAGCGCTGGCAGTCCGCACCAAGGTGCCTATTTTCGCCGATGAGTCGGTCTTAGACCAAGCCGCTATTTTAAGTGAGACAGGCGAAGATGAAGAGGTCGAGCGGTTCCGGGAGTTTCTCGACAACATCAGGCCGGATGATTTTCAAGAGTAACCGGTTGTGACATGGGGGCGCGGATCTTCGGTACTAGAATTTGACCTCACCCAATACCGTCATGTTCTTGATGGTGCCCTTCGGAATGATATGAAAATCATTGTGACGATAGCCGCGGCCACGGTTTGTCAGGTCATAATCTTGAACGAGGACGATATAGTCATCGGTCTCTTTCCATACTAAGCCCACGGTGATCTTCGATAGTCTAAATACCTCAAAATCATCGGGAATCTCGACCCTCGAATACGCGGTGATATCCTCCCACCATACAGCCGCAACACATTTTATCTGAGCCTCAATCATTTCATCATCATCAAGAAAGTCGACGCCGGCCTCGAAAGATACTTGCGATACGGCTTTGCCGCTTGTGTTTATTGGCTGTTCTTTCAACACGTAACTCTCCTTCTATGGTGCTCCGGCTGATTTAGGCCTATGGCAAGATTCTAAGCTTTATGGGCGGCTGTGTCAAACTATTTGTAATCATAACCGCAGGTCATACGTATAGTTATTCAGCAATACACCGTTTGCTTGCATCTGGTGGCGGTGTTTGTCACAGCGCTCGACTTAGATATAATCACATTATATGTTTTATATCTGTAATGGCCGGGAATAACAATTCAAGGCGTAACATATCCGCACCTGGTACGAAAGGCAGGCCGTGTATGGAAATAATCAAAAGAGCGGTTGATCATGTGCCGGTTATTGAGATACACGGCCAAATCGACCTGAGCAACTGCCACATGCTTCACGATGAGATTTTTTCCGCAGTCGAGCAGGGCGACTACCGCTTGATAGTCGATTTGAAAAAAATCAGCTACATCGACAGTTCTTGTCTCGGGGTCTTGCTCGGGGGGCTCGATTTGGTCAGCAAGCGGGGCGGCGGGCTCGCCATCGTCGGCAACCCCCTCGTCGACAGGGTCTTGACGCTCACGGGTCTCACCCGGCTGTTTCCTTTTCATTCATCGGTAAACGACGCTCTCGCGGGTCTCGAAGCCAACTAGCGCCGACGTTTCCCTATCCGAGCAAATCCGCCGCAACATCGTCTTCGGACAGGTCTGTGGTATGTATCTCTTTTATGGCGGTCAACGGTATGATGACCTCGCCTTCCTCGTCAAGGTCGACGCGGACGTAATCGACCCCGGCCTCGCCGACCCTCACCTTCTCGGCGCGAAACTGGCGCTCTTCCCCGTCCATGAAGATTATCGTAGATATCAGCACCGGTCCTCCTTGTCTTAAACGTTTCCATCGGGCAATCATTACCCTTTTATGGGGCGCTTGAATCAAGCCGGTCTCCGCGAAACTATCCCTTTATCACGCCGATAGGGCGCAATCTTGCTACCTTTTTGGCGATATTGGTGTTGTGACACACCTCAACCACCTGGCTTACGTCCTTATAGGCCCCCGGCGCCTCTTCTGCGAGTAGTGCCAGGTTGCCCGCGAGGACTCGGATGCCTTTTGCCTCCAGCTCACTCTTGAGCGCCTGTCCGCTGATCTTGCGCTTAGCTTCACTGCGACTCATCAGCCGCCCGGCCCCATGGCAGGTCGAGCCGAAGGTCTCCCTCATCGCGTCATCTGTGCCGACCAAGACATACGAGGCGGTGCCCATGTCGCCGGGAACGAGAACCGGCTGCCCGATATGGCGAAATTTCTCGGGGGTCAGGGCATGGCCCGGACCGAAAGCCCTGGTTGCTCCCTTGCGGTGGACGCAGACCTTTTTTATCTCGCCGTCGACGAAGTGCTCCTCGAACTTGGCGATATTGTGGCAGACGTCGTAAAGAAGCCGCATCCCCATCGACTCGGCGCTTTTGACGAAGACGCGCTCGAACGACTCCCTGACCCAATGCGCCATCACCTGGCGATTGACGAAAGCATAGTTTACCGCGCATGCCATCGCCGCGTAATAGTCGCGCCCCTCGCGCGACAGAATCGGCGCACAACCGAGTTGCCGGTCGGGCAGCTCTATGCCGGTCGCGCGCACCACCCTGTCCATCACCTTAATATAATCGCTACAAATCTGGTGGCCCAAACCGCGCGAACCGGAGTGGATCATGACGACGAGTTGCCCCTCAAACAATTCGAAGACGTTCGCCGCCCGCTGGTCGAAAATCTCAGCGACCTCTTGTATCTCAAGGAAGTGGTTGCCGGCGCCGAGGGTGCCGGGTTGGTCGCGGCCACGCTCAAACGCTTTGTCGCTTACGGCACCGGGGTCGGCGCCGGCCAGGCGGCCGCTCTCCTCTATAAATACGGTATCCTCGTCCCAGGCATAACCGTTTCTTTTGGCCCAATCGACGCCGTCGACCATGACCTTCTCAAGTTCTTCACGCTCGACCCTGATCTTTCCCCGGCTGCCCACCCCCTTGGGGACGTTCCTTGCGATTTCGTGCATCAGAGCGTCGACCGTGTCCATGACGTCTTTTGCGAGAAGCTCGGTTTTAAGGAGGCGCACGCCGCAGTTGATATCGAATCCGACCCCGCCGGGCGAGATGACCCCCGTCTCGATGTCGGTCGCCGCAACGCCGCCGATCGGAAAGCCGTAGCCCCAATGGATAT
>MELI01000079.1:3891-4121 GCA_001767575.1 Candidatus Aquicultor primus
TGGCGTAGATGATGCCGGGAACCCGCATTCCTTTTTTGTAGCTCACCGGAATCTTCCAGACATATTCAGAGACTCTTTCGAGAGCGTCAAACATATTTACCACCGTCCTAAAACGCCTCCAAAACACTTTAAGGGCGTCTAAACATCGAAAATGACCTGGGCCGACCAGTCCTCGTTGTGCTCGATTTTTAGCATGTGGTATGTGCAGGCTTTGATTTGGGTCTTTATCT
>MELI01000079.1:4143-19848 GCA_001767575.1 Candidatus Aquicultor primus
GTGCTCTTCATCCCATTCGACGATTTCGAAGCGCTTAAAGACCATGTATTCGACTTCGAAGCGGTATAAAAGCTCGTTCAGCCATTCTACGAGCATGCTCTCCTGGTCCTCGGCTTCAACAGAGATCTCTTGCGACGTCGACGGCTTGATGTTCTCGAGGTCCGTGATGAGGCTGAACATGCCGGTAGCGGCGTTTTCGAACGCCTCTTTGAGCGTGTGGCCGTGCGCCTTAATGCCGACATCGGCGGTGTGATCTAAGACCTCAAACGGCAACATCGGCTCCCCCGGCGTGCGCTAAAACGGCTATCTCTAATCCGTGCCTACATTATCCGGCGGTTTTCACAGACTCGTCGGTCGCCTTAAATCTCCGGCTCTTCGTTCCCGTCAGGCTTGTCCTTGTCGTCGACGATTAGTGCGACAGCGCTAACCGTATCGTTCTCGTTGGTGTTCATGATTTTGACGCCTTGGGTGTTTCTACCCATTTTCGAAATCTGTTTAACCGGCGTTCGCATCACGATGCCTTCCGTCGAGATGATCATGAGGCTATGGCGTTCTTGAACCATCTTGGCGGCCGAGACTTTGCCGCGCGCGCTTGTCTCTTTGAGCGTCTTTACGCCTTTACCGCCGCGCCCTTGTTGCGGGTAGTTGTGCATCGGGGTGCGTTTTCCAAACCCATTGTCGGTAATGATCAGGAAGTCGGCTTCGTCCTTGGCGACCTCTACCGCAAGAACCTCATCGTCCTTGGAGAGCGTCATCCCCTTCACACCGGTCGCTGTGCGCCCCATCGGCCGCACGTCGGTCTCGCTGAACCGGATGGACATGCCGCCGCGCGACACCAATATCATGTCATCCGAGCCGCGGGTGATTTTGACTCCTATTAGCTCGTCGTCCTCGCGCATGCTGATGGCGAGAATCCCGTCGCGCCGGGAGGTGTTGTACTCTTTAAACGGCGTCTTTTTGACGATGCCCTTCTTCGTGGCCATCATAAGGTACTGGTCTTCCTCGAAAGCTTTTGTCGAGATGACCGCAGCTATCTTCTCGTCCTGCGCAAACGGCAACACGTTGACGATAGCGTGTCCGCGCGCCGTTCGGCTGGCGGTCGGCAGCTCGTGCACTTTTATTTTATATACTTTGCCCTTGTTCGAGAAGAACAAGATGAAGTTGTGGGTCGACGATACGAAGAGGTGTTCTACAAAATCGCCCTCTTTGAGGTTGGTGCCGGAGACTCCCTTGCCGCCGCGGGCTTGCTGGCGATAGGTCGTTACCGGCAGGCGCTTGATATAACCGGAGTGGGTGATCGTTATCACCATGTCTTCCTCGGCTATCAAATCTTCTATCTCAAGCTCTGCGGCCGCCGAGACGATTTGGGTGCGGCGCTCGTCGCCGAAGCGCTCTTTTACCGCAGTCAGTTCCTCTTTTATGATATCGAGAACCATCTGCTCGCTCGCGAGGATTCTTTTGAGGAGGGCTATCTTCTCCAGAAGCTCGTTATATTCCATCTCTATCTTCTGGCTCTCAAGCGCCGTGAGGCGCTGGAGGCGCATGTCGAGAATTGCTTGTGCCTGTATCTCGGAGAGGTTGAAGTTGGCTATGAGCCGCTTCCTGGCCTCGTCTACCGTCTTCGACTGCCTGATGGTCTTGATTACCTCATCGAGGTTGTTGAGCGCGATGAGGAGGCCTTCCAGGATGTGCGCCCGCGCTTCGGCCTTTTCGAGCTCGAACCGGGTGCGCCTGACGATTATCTCTTTCTGGTGCTGAATATAGTGATGGAGCACCTGCGGCAGGCTCAGTGTCCGCGGAATGCCTTCGACGAGGGCGAGCATTATAACGCCAAAGCTCGTCTCGAGCTGCGTGTGTTTATAGAGTTTATTTAGGACTACCTGGGGAATCGCCTCCCGTTTGAGTTCGACCACAAGGCGCATACCGCTGCGATCCGACTCGTCTCGAAGGTCCGATATCTCCGATATCTTCTTCTCGCGTACCAGCTCGGCTATCTTCTCGGTCAACCGTGCTTTGTTGACCTGGTAGGGCAGCTCGCTAATGATGATTCTCGTCTTGTTCGACTTGGTCTGCTCCATGTGCGCCTTGCCGCGCACCTTGATGCTGCCGCGCCCGGTCTCATAGGCGTCCTTTATCCCCGCCCTGCCCATAATGGTGCCGCCGGTCGGGAAATCGGGGCCCTTGACGATTTGCATAAGATCGCTCGGCTGGGAATCGGGGTTGTCTATCAGTTTAATTGTAGCGTCGATGACTTCGTTAAGGTTGTGCGGCGGGATGTTGGTCGCCATGCCCACCGCGATACCGGACGAGCCGTTTACAAGCAGATTCGGGTAGCGTGCCGGCAAAACGACCGGTTCCTGCTCTGTTTCGTCATAGTTGGGAACGAAATCGACGGTCTTCTTGTCTATGTCTCGCAAAAGCTCGACGGCAAGCCTTGAGAGGCGCGCTTCCGTGTAACGCATCGCCGCCGGTGAGTCGCCGTCGACCGAGCCGAAGTTGCCGTGCCCGTCGATGAGTTCGTAGCGCATCGAAAAACTCTGGGCCATGCGCACCAGCGTGTCATAGATAGCGCTGTCACCATGGGGGTGATACTTACCCATGACGTCACCGACCATGCGCGCACATTTTTTATAGGGTTTGCCTGGAAGGATGCCCATCTCATGCATACCGTAAAGAATCCTCCGGTGAACCGGCTTCAAACCGTCGCGCACATCGGGGAGCGCCCTCCCCACGATTACGCTCATCGCATAATCGATATACGAGCTTCGCATCTCGTCTTCTATTTCAATTGTCTCTATTCTGCCGGTAAGGGCATCGACCATCGTAATTCTCCTTCTTGACCGAACTCGTTAAATATCTAGGAAGCGCACGTCTTTTGCGTGCCGCTGGATGAATTCCCTTCGCGGCTCGACCTTATCCCCCATGAGCGTCGAGAATATCTCGTCGGCTGCGATGACGTCTTCCAGGTTTACCCGCAAGAGCGTCCTCGTCTCCGTATTCATGGTCGTATCCCAGAGCTGGTCCGGGTTCATTTCGCCTAGACCTTTGTATCTCTGCAGCCCGACATTCTTCTCGATGGTTTTCATGTATGCATCGAGCTCTCTGTCTTTATAGAAATATTTAGTCAGCCCATCATGTGTCACCTTAAAGAGCGGCGGCTGCGCGATATAGATGTAACCCGACTCTATCAGCGGGAGCATGTGCCGGTAGAAGAACGTAAGTATCAGGGTGCGGATGTGCGCACCGTCGACGTCCGCATCGGTCATGATTATGATTTTATGGTAGCGCGCATTGCTGATATCAAAATCCTCACCTATGCCGGTACCGAGAGCGGTTATTATCGCTTGAATCTCCTCACTGCTGAGAACCTTGTTTAGTCTGGCCTTTTCGACATTTAATATCTTTCCTTTTAGCGGCAATATCGCTTGGAAACTGCGGTCGCGCGCCTGCTTGGCCGAGCCGCCGGCCGAGTCTCCCTCGACAAGAAATATCTCTGAGAGGGCCGGGTCCCGCATCGAACAATCCGCAAGTTTTCCCGGTAGGGACGTGCTTTCAAGGAGGCCTTTTCTCCGTGTAAGCTCACGGGCCTTCCTGGCGGCGGCGCGGGCATGGGAGGCTTGGACCACCTTGCTTATGATGGTGCGCGCGATTTGCGGATTTTCCTCCAGAAACTCGTCGAGCTTAGACCCTAAGGTTCCCTCGACCAGACTTCGGATTTCCATGTTGCCGAGCTTGGTCTTGGTCTGACCTTCGAATTGCGGATCACGAAGCTTGACGCTTACTATGGCGGTTAGCCCTTCACGAATATCCTCGCCGGAGAGATTTTCCTCTTTCTCTTTTAAGAGGCCCTTCTTTCTGGCATAGTCGTTGATCGTTCGGGTAAGGGCCGACCTAAAGCCGGAGAGGTGCGCGCCGCCTTCGTGCGTGTTTATATTGTTAGCAAAGGTGAATACGCTCTCGCTATAGCCGGTGTTATATTGCATGGCGACCTCTACTTCGTTGTTGCCGTCGCCGTTTTCAAAGTAGATTATCTTTTTATGGACCGCTTCTTTTGTTTTGTTTAAGTGATTTACGAAATCTATGATTCCGCCGGAATATTTATATTCTACCTGCTCATAGGGGGCTGTGCGCTCATCTATCAGCTCGATTTTAAGATCTTTGTTGAGAAACGCCATCTCTCGCATACGATGGCGCAGCGTATCGAAGACATATTCCACTTCATCGAAGATCTGCTCATCCGGATGGAAGGTGACGGTCGTGCCGCTCCTTTTTGTTTCACCTATCTCTTCGAGCTTGGTAACAGGTTTTCCATATTCATACGTCTGCTGGTAGGCTTTACCGTCTCTGTGTACCTCAACGGTCAATTTTTTCGAGAGTGCGTTGACGACGGATATGCCTACACCATGAAGACCTCCGGAGACCTTATACCCCTCGCCGCCGAACTTGCCGCCGGCGTGCAAGAGGGTCAAGACAATCTCTACAGCGGGTTTTTTATACTTCTCTATGATGTCGACGGGGATACCCCTGCCATCATCGCTTACTGAGATCGAGTTGTCCGGCTTGATTGTTACTATTATGTTTTTACAGTATCCCGCAAGGGCTTCGTCGACACTATTGTCGACTACTTCATAAACGAGGTGGTGTAATCCTCGTGGCCCGGTACTCCCGATATACATACCTGGGCGCTTACGAACCGCTTCCAACCCTTCGAGCACGGTTATGTCTTTAGCGGTGTAGGTTGCGCTCACGAATATTCCTTCTTTCTATTATAAAGTAGGGTTTTACAGTAAGAAACGGCTCTTGTCAGCCGCCACTACAACCCTTTTATTATAGCATATTTCAGACGCGCAAGGTTATTTTGACGAACACCCCCGGCACCCCTTTTCGGCCGCGGGTATTTGCCTGCCGCATCGCTCACAAACCGTCCAACCCTCGGTATCGCGCCACCGGTTGAGTTTTTTGCTCTGTATTATCAAGGACGCCAGCCGCTCCCTTAAATCATCGTCGCCTATGGAGGAGGTGGTCTCCGCTGCTTCCTCTACCTCCTGCTCGCCGATGAGAATATCATCTAGTTCAGGCCTGGCGGCCGCGTCGCTTCCCCCGACCGCCTTTACAAAAGTCTCGCAAGAGAATTTTATTTCTTGGACTACGGGCGCGGCTAAATAATCATTTAATAGTTCCTTGAGTTTAGGGGTGAATCCGCTCAGTTCTTGCGCCCAGGCCGGGCTTTTCGCTTTAATATGAAGGACGCCGTTTCGTATATATTTCGGTGAGGTATTCTTGGCAATATCGTCCGTGACTACCTGATTCCACGCCTCGACAGCCCTGACCTCTTCGAGCTTTTCTTTAAAGTTGCGCGCATTATTAAATTCCCTCATAACATCAGAAAATCTTTTCACAAAAGCTTCCGCCTAACGACTGTGGCTACACCGACAACGACAAGCTTTGTCGCCCGTTTAATTATTTCACCGAAATGACATTATATTCATAAAGCTCTTGCTCTTTGAAATATTCCACGTTTGTGCTGGTTATCAATACCTGCGTTCCATTTTTGATATATTTCAAGAGCGCTTCTCTGCGCTTGATATCCAACTCCGACATGACATCGTCGAGTAAGAGCACGGGATATTCCTTTATTTTTTCAGTTATAATCCCATGTTCAGTGATTTTCAAAGCAAGCGCGACCGACCTCTGTTCACCTTGTGACCCATATATCCTCATATCGATGCCGCCGAGGAACATCCCGATGTCGTCGCGGTGCGGGCCCAGAAGGCTTTGTCCTCTCTCTATCTCCGCTCGCCTTTTTGCGCGCAGTCCCTCCTCAAAGCGTTCCTGAAGGCCTTCGACCGAGCCGTCTTCGCCCACTAGCTGATTCTCGTATTTTAGGCTAAATCGCTCCGCCGAGTCCGAGATTTGCGAATATATCTCCGTGGCGTGTTCGGCTATCGTCGCCACGGCTTCGTTCCTATATTTTATGATTTTAACTCCCGCCTCGACGAGCTGCACGTCCCAGCAATCGATCATATCGGGCTTCATTCTTCCCGCGCCGACCTTTTTAAGAAGAAGATTTCTCTGGCGCAACACTTTGCCGTAATGCTGGCGCCAATATGTATAGTCCGCTTTTATTTTTTCGAGAATCTCATCGAGATAGGCGCGCCTATATTCAGGCATCTCTTTGACTATTTTTAGGTGGTCCGGTGTAAACATCACCGTTTGCACGGGCCTCGCGCGACCGGAAAAACCTTTTTGTAAAACACCGTTTACTTTGAGCCTTCTTCCCCCGCTCTTTTCCACCATGGCGTCGACGACGAGGTCCCGATCGGCTCTTTTTACGGATGCTTTCACATGAAGAAATTCTTCGTGCCACTTAATAAGTTCTTGGTGATTTCTAGTCCGGTGCGAGCGGCCGTTTTCGAGAAAATAGATGGCTTCCAAGAGGTTGGTCTTTCCAACCGCGTTCTTCCCTATAATCAAATTTATGCCTGGCGTGAACCCTGTAGAAAAATTTTCGTAGTTTCTATAATTATTCAATGACAAATTTTCTATATACATACATTATTTTAGTAACAAGGAGACATTCAACACCTCGTCTTCGATCTCGACGATGTCTCCCTCTTTTATCTTATAACCCCTTCTAATTTCTTTTTTGCCATTGACCCTGACAAGCCCGCTTTGAATAAGATATTTTGCCTCTCCGCCTGTCGAGGCGAGATCGGTATATTTCAAAAGCTGCTCCAATTTTGTTCCGGGTTCCACAGCAACTTCCCTCATATATTAGCCGATTCTAACCGGCATTACTAAATATATAAAACCCTGATCTTGGGCCGGCCTTACAAGCCCGGGTTTGAGCGGGCTGTTTAATTCGATATTAATTTCATCTTCACCGATAGACTGAAGGCCGTCTAATAAATAGTTTGAGTTGAAGGCGATTTCCATTCCTTCTCCGTCGGTCTTTGCCATAAGCCTTTCTATCGCGGAGCCGAGGTCTTGGGACATCGCCGATATCTCTACCTCATTATTGCCTATCTTCATCTTCACAAGAGAGGTATTCTGCGCCAAAAGTGCGACCCTTCGCAGACTGGCGATGAGCTCGTGGCGGCTGAATTTCACCCTTAAATCGCAATCGCTCGGCAGCAGTTGCTGATAGTTGGGAAACTGCCCTTCTATAAGGCGCGAGATTATAACCGTATCTCCGAGGTCGAAATAGACCAGATTGGGCTCTAGAATTATCTCCACATCTTTATCGCTTACCGCCTTTGAGACCTCATCGAGGCAGCGGCCGGGAATAATGGCACTGCTCTGGTTTACAGAGAGCCCCTCTACGGCCACATCTTTTATAGAAAGTCTATAGCTGTCGGTCGCGACCATCTTAAGGTGCCCCTTCTCTATTGTCATCAAAACACCGCTTAAGACGGGACGTGTCTCGTCTTTCGAAACCGCTTTTATTACATGCTTCACGACATCTGAGAAGACTCTTCCGTTTATCTTAACACCACTATGACCCGTTATATTCGGAAACTTCGGGAAGTCGGAGGGCGAATATGAACGAATATCGAAGACCGCATTCCGGCTAAGAATCTTTATATTGCCGCTCTTATCATCGCTAACTATTTCAATATTGCCGGCGGGTAGATTCTTAACGATCTCTCCGAGTAGCCGCGCCGGGATAACCGTCTCTCCTTCTCTTATTACCGTTGCAGGCAGTGTACACCTTATCGATATCTCTAAATCGGTCGCATATAAATCCAACACACCGTTTGCCGCCTTGAAGAGAATACCGGTTAAAACAGGGAGCAAACCGCGCGGCGAGACGGCCTTCTGCGCGATTTGGACGACTCTGTTTAATTCTTCCTGAGATATTTGTATATTCACATTCCCTCCTATTAATATTTATATATATAAGTATAGTTGTAATTAGTAGGTGTTGTTAATTGTGTTAAGAACACCTTTTTGCACACATCAGAAGTATCGCGGGCCTGTAAGAAAAGTAATGATAAAAAATGTGCAAACTCTTAGTAATAAAAAGTTTCAACTATTATCAACAGACATATCAACAGGTTTTAAGTCTTCTGTTTGATGCGATTTGTCAGTTCCTGAATCTGATTATATACTTCCCGGCGCGTAGTTATCATTTTATTTACCTTGGAGTTCGCGTACATGACCGTCGTGTGGTCACGGCCGCCAAACTCTTCCCCTATCTTCGGGAGGCTCATGTCGGTCAACTCACGAGCCAAATACATGGCCAGCTGTCGCGGATAGACAACATCTTGTGAGCGTTTGTTTCCGGTAAGCTGCGTCTTTGATAAGTTGAAATATTTACAGACCTCCGATTGTATGGTGTGTATCGATATGGGCCGGCTCGCCCGGTTAGGAAAGATGTCTTTAAGAACAGTCTCAGCAAGCTCTCTGGTCAGAGTCTCCTTATTCAGGTTTGAAAAGGCGATAATGCGAATTAGCGCCCCCTCAAGTTCACGGATATTGGATTGTATGCGGGATGCGACAAACTCGAGGATATCTTTGTCCACAGAGAGGTGTTCTATCTGAGCCTTCTTGTCTAATATGGCTATTCTCGTCTCAAGGTCGGGAGGTTGTATGTCAGTGATAAGACCCCACTCAAAACGGGACCGCAGCCGATCCTCCAGGGTCGCGATATCTTTAGGCGGCCTGTCGCTGGAGAGGACGATCTGTTTATTGGCGCTATGTAGTGTATTAAACGTGTGAAAAAATTCCTCCTGCGTCGCCTCTTTATTCTCAAGGAATTGTATATCGTCGACGAGGAGTATGTCATTATCCCGGTAACGTTTCTGAAAACCGGAAATTTTATCTTTATCACGGATGGAATTTATGAAATCACTCGTAAATTTTTCGCAAGAGACATATTTTATTTTAAGTGACGGATGATGTTTTATCGCATAATATACGATAGCCTGGAGTAAATGGGTCTTGCCGAGCCCTACTCCGCCATAGATAAAGAGCGGATTATATGCTTTTGAGGGAGATTCCGCGACGGCGAGGGCAGCGGCGTGAGCGAACCGGTTGCTGCCGCCTATTACAAAAGAATCAAAGGTATATTTTTCGTTTAGATTTATCGGACGGCTTTTGTGCTCGGACGGCTTTTGCCTCTTTTCATCCTGTTGTTCCTGTGGTTGCTCGGCGCTTTCATCGACAACGACCTTAATAAACATCTCCTCGGCCAGGACCTGAAAAAGCGCGTCTTCTATCAGGCTGCTGTAGCGCGACTCGAGCCATTCTTTAGCAAAAGGACTTGGTGCGAAGATAACAATAGCGTCGCCATCTATTTGGGCAGGCTTCGTATTCTCAAACCAGGCATTGAATGTGGGCGGGTTGAGCTGGTTTTTTATTATTTTGAGTACTTCGTTCCAGATGAGATCGAGCTGGTTTTGCAAGAAAAAAGACACCCGCCTATTGATTGAGAATATCGTCCAGGTATTCTATCCCTAATAATGTAAGAACCCGTTTACCTTGTTCATCAGAGGAGATTAGAGATTTCTCTTCCAAGTATATCAAATCACGGTACGCGGTGCTAAGGCCTATGCCGAGTTCGCCGGCGATTTTAGACGGTCCGGTAGAGCCTATCTCCATCATCAAGAAGAGAACTTGTTTTTGGCGTTTATTTAGCTCTATTTCTGCCGGCACAGGGGCCTGCTCTCGGCTCTCGGCGGCCACCTTATCGGGAACGCTCAGAGTTATGACCGTTCCGGTATCGAGGTTGTCTTCCACTTCGATGGCCCCGCCGAGAAATGATATAGTCTCTCTAATAATGGGCAACCCGGAGCCGACTCCTTTTATATATTGTTTCATATCAGAGGTCGCTGTGGAAAAACCGGGTTCGCACGCCTTATCCTTGTTCTTTATTCCCGGGCCCTGGTCGGAGATGCGCACCGTGTTTCCATTGTTATAAATACTGATGACAATATCTCTAAAATAAGCGTGTATCAGGTTCTCAATCGCTTCTCGCAAGACCGTATAGGGAACATTTCCGCCAATTTCTTTGGAATATTGATAAGTCTTGGTAGCGAGAAGATTTATAAAGTCATCGTAATCTTTAGAATTTAATTCCACCACCCGCGGTGCGGCCATAAAGGAATCATAAATAGCAAGCCTGGCGATGTTGTTGAGCTGGGCAGATGGCTCTGTGCCGGCAGAACTGGCGTCGTCTAAAACTTTAGGCGGCTCAACCGCCGGCTCTTTGACCGCAGAACCATCGGCAGTCTCTAGATTATTAATGAAGCGTAGAAAATGGCTTTCCATATCCCATCCAATGTATATTCTTGATTTAAGTTATCCCCCGGGTTATTAACAATACATCAAAATCTCTAAAAACAAAAAGTCGCGACGTTATCGGGCTTTTCATTAAATATTCTATTGTTGATTGTACCAAAATGAAAAGCTTGCGAAATCGTTCTGACAATAAAAAAGCAGGCGAAAGAGTAAAGTTTTACACATAGATATCCACAGTTGTGGAAAAGTGTTGAAAAACATTCGAAATCATTTCATCGAATGGCTTGTAGAAAAAGAATAACCCATAAATTGGCTTTCCAAAAAGATAAGGAGTGGTTTGAATAGCCGGCTTCTGTGGAAAACCTTGTTTTCTTAAAAGCCGGTCCAAAACCGCCTCATTAATAGGGCTTCGTTTAATAAAAAATAACGACGGCCCTGCGTAAATGATTTTACCCTATCTGAGCACGCGTTTTAAAAGCACTAGAAATAGTAGGTGCCTAGAAGGGACAATAATTGCACCTTAAGACAAGCATAAGAACGTGCAAATAAAGGCGATAAAAAAAGTTATTAACATTATCCACAACAGACAGGCGAACGATTAAGGCAGGGACGCGCAGAACATTTGGATACCCGGGATAGTATTTATTGCCAGGTTTATGAAATACGCATCGGCGAGAATCATTATGACGCCGGTGGCTGCGCGGCCGCCCACAAACGACCATGACCGGTATAATCCTTGACATCAGCAGCTAGGGAGCAATATAATATAGCAGTTCTTTTTATAAAAAGGAGTTACCTTGAAGCGGACATATCAACCAAATAAAAGAAAAAGAAAAAAGACACACGGCTTTCGCATAAGGATGAGGACCAGAGCAGGCAGAAAGATCATAGCCAACCGCCGTAGAAAAAATAGGGCGAGGCTAACTGCCTAAGTGCACGTTATGCGCAGAGATACCCGGCTGACCACTGGCAAGGAATATGGAGAGGTATATTCACGCGGCAGGTCGGTCGCAAACCGAGAGCTGGCTTTGTATTTTTTGAAACAGGACTCTGACGTGACACGCGCCGGAATATCGATCTCCCGGAGAATCGGTTCGGCGGTCGTGAGAAATCGCATAAAGCGGTTGATAAAGGAGTCCTTCAGAAAAAATGAAGCAAGAATCACAGCGGGATATGATTTAGTTTTCATCGCAAGACATGCGGCAAAGGGAAAGTCTTTTCACGGAGTTGAAAAGGCTTTTATTGATGTTTTACGCAAAGCGGAGCTGCTGAAGGAAGAGACCAGATGAAGAGCGTCATGATAGGACTCATAAGACTCTATCAGAAGACCATATCCCCACTGTTTCCACCATCGTGCCGGTTCTACCCATCATGTTCCAGCTATGCGCTCCAGGCGATTCAAAAACATGGCGCGATAAAAGGCGGTTTGATGGCGACCGGAAGAATTTTAAGATGTCACCCTTTCTCTCCCGGGGGGCACGACCCAGTTAAATAAAGGGGGTTTTATATTTGATAGAGCTTTGGAATGGCTTAATAGACTTACTCAAAGACGTACTGCAATTCTTCTATATATACGTTAATGATTATGGGGTGGCCATAATTCTGCTGACCGTGGCGATTAGAGTCGTCATCCTGCCGCTCACCATAAAACAGACCAAGTCGATGTACGAGATGCAGCGGCTCCAGCCCAAACTCAAAGAGCTCCAGGAAAAATATAAAGACAACAAAGAGAAACTCCAGCAGGAGATGCTCAAATTTTACTCGGAGCACAAGGTCAACCCGTTTGGCGGCTGCTTCCCGCTCCTTCTGCAGATGCCTATCTTTTTCGCGCTCTTCCAGATGTTGATGAAGAACAAAGACCTCCTGGACGCGACATCGCTCGGCATATTCGGTCTCGGGACCAGGCCGAGTGCGGCGTTCGGCGAGGGAGTCATCGCGTTTTTGCCGTATCTTATACTGATCGTCTTGATGGCCCTCACCACGTATATCCCGCAAAAGATGATGGCGACCGACCCACAGCAGCAACGCATGGGCCTTATGCTTATGCCGCTAATGGTATTTTTCGCTTGGACTCTGCCGACGGGAGTCCTGTTATATTGGATAACCACAAATGTCTGGACGATAGCTCAGCAATACGTAACCCTGAAGCTGGCAAAACAAGCGGAGGTCGCTAATGGCAAGGGCAATTGAGACTGAAGGCAACTCAGTAGAAGAGGCAATCGAGGCGGCACTGGTCGAACTGGGAACGGACCGCGACAGTGTCGAAATAGAGGTTCTTGAAGAGGGGAGCAGGGGCTTTCTTGGGATTAGCTCGGCCAAAGCGCGCGTCCGTGTGAGCTTGGCGGAGAGCAGTGCACAACCTGCGACGACCTTTGTCACCGTGCTCATCGACAAACTGGGGGCGAGCGGCGACGTGGACGTATCCGAAGACAGTGAGACCATCAACATAAACATCACGGGCCCCAATGCCGGGCTTCTCATAGGTAAGAGAGGGGAGACTCTCGCCGCGATTCAGACGATAACCGGTGTCGTCTTGCGCAAGAACCACATCAAGAAGAAGCTCGTGCTCGATGTCGAGGATTACCGGAAGCGCCGCGCGGAGAGTCTCACGGAGATTGCGATAAGTGCGGCCCAGAAGGCTCTAAGTATCGGAAGGCCGGTAGTGCTGCAGCCCATGAATTCATTTGAAAGACGACTGGTCCACCTGGCATTGCAAGATAACGACGAGGTGATTACAATAAGCGAAGGAGAAGAACCGAGTCGGCAAGTAAGGGTCGCGCCGAGATAGCCGCCCCCAAAACAAAATCTTAGACACCCGGCGTCTCATGAGCCGGGTGTTTTTGTTTCTCCTCGGTGAGCTGCTTGTTTATTAATAATATACTATTGTATATATTTAATGAACGAGCAGGAAAGACGGTATATGTGAGGACTTATGTCAATTATTGTTAACGACACGATAGCGGCGATAGCTACGGCTGCGGGTCAAGGCGGAATTGGAATAATCCGGCTGAGCGGACCGGCGGCTATCGATATCGCGGACAAAATATTCAAGGGAAACAAAGGAGCGAGGCTCGCCGGGCGTAAAAGCCACAGCTTTTTGTTGGGAACCGTATGTGACCCCGCCGACGGCACCGACGTAGACGAGGTGCTTGTCGCGGTGATGCGCGCTCCCGGCACCTATACCCGCGAGGACGTCGTGGAAATAAATTGTCACGGCGGCGTAGTGGCCCTACAAAAGACACTTAACTTGGTGTGTGCCGCAGGGGCGCGCCCGGCGGCGCCCGGCGAGTTTACTATGCGCGCCTTTTTAAACGGCCGCCTTGATTTGGCGCAGGCCGAAGCGGTCATCGATATCATAAACTCGCAGACCGAGGCGCAACTCAAGGTTGCGGTAGCCCAACTCGAAGGAGGGCTGTCGCAGAAGATAAGGCGCATATCGGATGTGCTCATCGCGGCCCTGGCCCAGCTTGAGGCGGCGGTCGATTTTTCGGATGAAGACATCGAGGTCCTTCCGGTAGACGACCTCAGCCACATGCTCCGAGAGGCGAACGCGGAGCTAAAGGCCTTGGGGGAGACATCTAACAGGGGAAGAATTCTAAGAGAGGGCATTGATACGGCCATCGTGGGGCTTCCCAATGTCGGAAAATCGAGCCTGTTAAACGCGCTTCTTGGTGAAGAACGCGCTATCGTGACGGCGGTGCCGGGAACGACGCGCGATGTCATCGAGGAGGCAATAAGCGTAAAAGGGGTTCCCTTGCGGATAAAGGACACCGCAGGTATACGCCATTCGGTCGACGAGGTGGAGATAATCGGGGTGGAATTGTCGCGCAAGACCATTAAGACGGCGACGCTGGTCTTGTGCGTCATAGATGGCAGCCGGCCCATAAGCGCCGAGGACATAGCGCTGGTCGAGGAGATTAAGAGCGAACCGGCCGTTCTCGTGGTTAACAAGGCCGACCTCCCTGAGGATAAATCGGTTGCGGGGCTGGAGCTTCCGCAAAACTTTAAAGCGCAGGTGCGGGTCTCGGCTCTAACCGGGGCCGGCATCGAGGAACTCGAGACTAGCATAGAGAAGTTGTTTTTTGCGGGTGACATTGATATGTCGGACCGGACGCTGATAACGAACGCACGTCACACGCAGCTCATCGAGCGTGCCGTCGACGCCACGCGAGAAGCGTTCGAGTTGCTGGAGGCGTCTATGCCGGAGGAGGTAGTCTCGACGGTTCTCAAGGATGTCCTAAGCGACCTCGGCGAGATCACCGGGGAAACGGTATCCGAAGACATCCTCGGGCGGATATTCAGCCAGTTTTGTATAGGAAAATAAGGGCGCACGCCAAAATGTCTTGGAACAAGAGAGATTGGCGCCTTCACGTGCAACAAAAGGATGAGAGTTTTTGGGGACGGAATTGTTTGATGTGATAGTCGTAGGCGCGGGGCATGCCGGGTGTGAGGCCGCCAGAGCGGCGGCTCGCATGGGATGCCGAACGCTACTGGTGACCATAAGCTTGGATGCGGTTGCGCTGCTGCCGTGCAATACCTCGTTCGGCGGTCCGGGGCGCGGACAGCTGGTCCGCGAAATCGACGCGCTCGGTGGAGAGACGGCGCGGATGATCGACGCCCATACCATCCACTCACGCTGGTCGAACACAGGGAAGGGCCCCGCGGTGCAGGCGCCGTTTGCCCTGGTCGACCGACGTCGATACCAGCTCGGGATGACATACCTGCTTGAGCACACCGAAGGCCTGTATGTGCGCCAAGCGCATATCGAAAGCATAGTTAAAGAGGCCGACCGCATCGTCGTCAAGTCGCTCTTCGGTGAGGAATTCGAGGGCAAGACGGCCATCGTCACCACCGGCACATTTCTCGGAGGCCAGGTTGCCTACGGCGAAGTCCGCGAAGATGCGGGCCGCTACAGCGAACTCAGCGCGGCCGAACTCTCTACCAGCCTCTCAGCGCTCGGTTTTCGCATGGGACGCTTTAAAACCGGGACTTCGCCCCGCGTTTCAGCCGAGAGCGTTGCTTTGGACGAGCTTACCGCGCAACTGCCCGACACTCAACCGGAGCCTTTTTCGTTTTGGATCGACGACTATTCACCAGCTTCGTTATCGTGCTATCGAACCCAAACCGGCGAGCAGACGCGGCTGGTTCTGGCGTCGCGAATCAAAGAATCCCCGCTGTATTCGGGCGCGATACACGCGGGCGGCGCGCGGTACTGCCCGTCGATAGAAGATAAGTTCGTAAGATTTCCTGAGCGCGAGCACCACCCCATATTTCTACAGCCCGACAGCATCGACCAGGCCGAGCTTTACGTTCAGGGCCTGTCGACAAGCCTGTCGCTCGAGGCCCAAGAGGAACTCGTAAGCTCTATCGCCGGACTCGAGAACGCCCGCATCATGCGCCCGGGCTATGCGGTGGCTTATGACTTCATCTATCCGGACCAGCTCTATCCGACATTGGAGACCA
>MELI01000080.1:0-5962 GCA_001767575.1 Candidatus Aquicultor primus
CATCATACCCATGTAGAACGGGAACGCTGTCTTGATGAAATCGCCCACCGAGAGAATGCCGATAAGCTTGCCGGTCACGTCGAGTACTGCCAGCCCTTTAATGCCGACGCACTCCTCGCCCTCTCGCACGGTCCGCAAAAGTGTCACCGCCCTGAGTAGCGTGTCATCGGGTCTGAGAACATCTTGCGCGGGAACCATCAAATCTTTCGCTTTCATACAACCACCCCTTAAACAAGATTCTTAAATTATTAATTACGCATGCATGGCACGTAGACCTTTAGAGTTATTCGACAATTTTGTGCGTTAACGATGTAATAAGTCGGGAAATGACGGCAAAACCGTATTGCTGAGAACTTACCGGGGACCGTGTTCTCTATGAAGTAACGCATGTCTCGAAAAAGATATGGAGGTCAGGGATCGTCTTGTTATTCCATTTTTACGACCAGAACAGGGACTTTAGCCTCCCCTATGACTCGTTCGGTAACGCTTCCCATGAGGAGACGGCTCAAACCGGTACGCCCATGGCTGCCCATGCAAATCATGTCGGCGCCAAACTCCTGCGCCGTATGTATAATCCTTTCGTGCGCATCACCTTCGTGCATGCTTGTATCCGCCTTGAGTTGCGCTTTCTCCACCATCTTCAGGGCATCCTTTAACATGCTCCTCGCGCCCTCCTCTAGCTGCTCCGCAATGTCCGGATAGAGGGCGTATGCTTCTGGATTGATGTCGACGACGGTTGTGATATGCAGTTCGCTTTTATACTTCGTCGCAAGCTTAATAGCACGCTCCATCGCGGCATCGCCATATTTGGAGCCATCCACGGGAACAAGGATTTTGTCTAACTTAAGAACGCCCTCGCGAGGCATGACTAGAACATCTATCGGACTGTAGCCGATTACCCTCGACGTAACACTTCCCATCAATACTCGCTCAAACCTGGTTAAGCCGCGCCGACCCATGACTATAAGGTCAACGTCATTTGCAGTTGCTGTTTTAACAATGGCCTGATGGACTATTCCGGTCTCCATGACCGTCTTTATCTCGACACCCATCTCCTTCGCGATCTCGCGCGCTTCCGCCAAAACAGCCTCAGCCGGCCCGGTAAAGACCTCCTCGGTGGTTCCCACAAGCCCAAGCTCAAACTCAGCCCCGTAATAAAACGGTACCGTTATCGCTATGACCTCACCACCTGCCCGCTTAACAAACGCAAGCGTTTGTTTGAGCGCGTTATTACTCGACTCCGACCCATCCACGGCAACCAGAATTTTCATCATCGCCACCCCTGTCGATCAAGACCCGCCTTGGCGGACATGCCTCACTTTTTCACTGCCTTCACTGCCTTCACTGCTTTGCAGCTTCACTGTCGTGGCCCTCGCTGATTTGCCGACGACAGCGTTGTTGGCTTCAACGCTCGCCGTTTAATTACCTTCTATTAATAAATAAGTGCTTGCCCAATTATTTTTCCACATATTGCGTCTACTTAAACGACGAGCATGACCTTGTAGGCGCACAATGAAAACGCTGAAGGCGAGGTTAGCCCCCGCCTTCAGCGTGCTTTTGACTAAGATTCTATACAAGCGTTGCGCCGTTTCAGGTCGCAGAATCCCTATGTGTCTTTGCGAACCGCGGATTCGGCTATCTTTTCCAGCCACCGTGGTTCGATAAACGTTGTTTGCTCATCACACGACGGCACCGTTGTGCCGCCTATCCCGATGCCGTCAAACGATATCGCACTGTACGCGGGAACCGTCCTGCGGATCTCGTCAAAGACATCGGATGCGGCCTCGTACCTCATCTCGTACCCGAGACTCGACGACAAGTCGCTGATGATTCGCCACGTATGACGGCCGGCGACAGGCTCTATTGCCTGGTACAGGCGCTGAAGCCGCTGCTCGGAACTGGTAAACGTCCCATCGCTTTCAGCAAAAGTCGTCCCGGGAAGCACCACGTCGGCCTGGGCTACCGCATCAGTCAATACCGGTGCTATCGCAACCGTAAAAGTGCGACCGTCGCCGAGCAAACCGGCGCTTATGTCATCATCGGCCGCGGCTATCGCGACAATGCCCCGAAGCTGGCCGCTTCTGACGGCGGTCAGCGCATCCTCGGAGTCAAGCCCTTCGCCCTTCGGCAGGCTCGCACCCCACAGCTCCTTGAACCGCGCGCGCGCGGTCGCTCCATAGACAGGCTCTTGTCCCGGCAGGTATTTCGAGGAGACGCCCATTTCTATCTGTCCCTGGCTGTTTCCATGGCCGCGAAGCGCGATGATACCCGCACCTGCGCGTGCTACGTTTCCGGTCACTAAGGCCAAGTTACTTAGGAGCACCAACTCCTCGACCTCGAGCTTATCGGCGTCGACTATTATCAACGGGTTCCTCGCCCTGACGTAGAGGTGAATAAACTCGATGACCTTGGCGGGCTTAATCCAAAACGACTCCGTCCATTTATCCATCGAATAGGGTTGGACGTTTTGCTCAAGCACCTCAAAACCGAGTGTGCGCCGCTCCATGAAGTCCCTATCGACCAGATTGTAATTAAAGACATAGTTTAGAACCGTCTGAAGCAACTCCTCGCTCATGCGCTTACTCACCTTGAGCGTCATGTTTGCGAAGGCATCGATGCGCGTCGGCTCGGAGTTGACTACCACAAGCCTGCTGCCCTTGCCCACAGCATCCTTGATCTTTAAGGATACTATCGGGTAATCGGTGCAGACATCGCTGCCGAAGGCGACTATCAGGTCGCTCTGGTCTATGTCCGCAAACGAGCACGTCGACGAGTTCTTGCCGAAGCACTGCGCCAGCGCGTCGTTGACCGGCACGCCGACCGAGTTACCTATGTTGTTGGTGTTAAGAGCCATGCGCGCAAGCTTCTGCGCGAGGTAGCTCTCTTCGTTGGTCAATTTCGGCGACGCCAGCACGGCTATCTTGTCGCTTCCAAACTCCGATTTGACCCCCTTTAACCCCGCAGCTGCCGCAGTAAGCGCCTCGTCCCATGTCGCCGGCTCAAGCCGGCCGTCTCGCCTTACGAGCGGGCCGGTTATGCGCTTTTTACTATGCACGAAAGATAACCCGAAAGCACCTTTTTTGCAGAGATTGCCATCGTTGACCGCATTTTCGAGCGGCGATGCGACCTTTACGACCTTCGTACCCTTCACCCGCAAAGTCAGCGCGCAATCGATGCCGCACTGCGGGCAGGCCGATGGGACGTCATCAGTCTTAAACGGGCCTGGTTTCGGCATGCTTACCTTGACTGATAGCGCGCCCGTCGGGCATGTTGAGACACACTGCCCACACGACTCGCACTGTGTCTCCTCAAGTGGTTGCCCAAGCGATGGCTGTATGAGCGTCTCAAAGCCGCGATGGACAAAGCTTATCGCGCCGAGACCCATAAGTTCGGAGCAGATGCGCGCGCATCTCCCGCAGAGGATGCACTTATTGTTATCGCGCACTATGTAGCGGTGGTCGTCGGCTATCGGAAGGCGATGTTTCTCTCCGTCGAATCTTACAGCATCGACTCCATACTCGGTCGAGAGCTTTCTCAGCTCGCAATCGAAGACATCGACGCAGCCGCACGATAGACACCGCGCCGCCTCCCGTAGGGCCGCTTCTTCTGAAAGACCCGACTCCACCTCGAGGAAATTTAGCTTTCTCACTTCAACGGAAATTGCCGGTAGTTTAGCTCTCGGGGTTTTGGCTACAGACTCAAATTCAGCCGCGTCTATCTCTGCAAGCGTCCCCTTGCTTACGTTAAACGGGGTGATGGCCGCGACGACCGGCTCACCACTGAGGTATAGGCCGATTGAACGTGCCGCGCGCTTGCCGGCACCGACCGCTTGAACGACCGTTGCCGGACCGCTGGCGCCGTCACCGCCGCTGAAGACACCCTTTATCGATGTCTCCATCGTCACTTCGTCGATTGCGATATAACCCCACTTATTAAGAGCGGGCGCCGCCTCTCCGATATCGGCCGGCATGTCGAGCGTCTGCCCGATTGCGGCGATAATCGTGTCGGCCTCGATTATAAACTCGGAGCCCTCGACCGGGACCGGCCGGCGCCGGCCCGAGCTATCGGCCTCGCCGAGTTCCATCTTTACGCATTCAATACCGGTCACGCGATCGTCTTCTGCGACAATTCTTACGGGAGCCGACAAGAAATGAAATATCGCTCCCTCGTGCTCGGCCTCTTCGACCTCTTCGACGGCGGCCGGCATCTCATCTCGCGAACGACGGTAGACTACCATAACCTCTTTTGCACCGAGGCGCAGCGCGGTGCGCGCCGCGTCCATCGCGGTGTTGCCGCCGCCTATGACCGCAACCCTCTCGCCGAGCGCGACCTTTTTACCGAGCGCGACGTCGCGCAAGAAGTAGACGCCCGGCAACACGCCGGGGTGATCTTCACCTTCAACCCGCATTTTCGAGCTGGCCTGTGCTCCAAGAGCCATGAATATTGCCCCGAAACCATCCTTCTTCAGGCTGTCGATATTAAAATCTTTGCCAAAGGCTGTATTGAGGTAAACCGCGTCGCACAACCCGGTAATCGTGGCTATCTCTTTATCGAGGTCGGCCTTGGGTAGGCGATATTCGGGTATGCCGTAGCGGAGCATGCCGCCGAGATGCGGGCTCGCCTCGAATATCGTCACCGAATGGCCCTCTAGCGCAAGATAATGCGCGGTTGTCAAACCGGCGGGGCCGCCGCCGATAACGGCGACTTTATGCCCGGTCGATGGTTTTACATCCGGCATAAACGGACCGTCCGTCATATCATAGTCGGCGACAAAACGCTTGAGCGCGTTTATGGCCACCGGCTCATCGACGAGATTGCGCCGGCAATTCTGCTCGCAGAATCGCGGGCAGACCCTGCCGCATACACTCGGCAGCGGGTTCGACTCTTTAATAAGTTTGAGCGCCTCTTTGTACTGCCCGTCGGCGATGAGCGCTATTTGTCCCTGGATATCGATGCCCGCCGGGCATGCGAGCTTACACGGCGCCACGCAGTCACCGTAGTGGTCGGAGGCGAGCAACTCAAGGCATACCCTGCGAAGGGTAGCCAGATTATCGTTATTCGTCTGTATCTTCATGCCTTCGCTTACCCGGTTTGCGCACGCCGGCACAGGCCCGCGGGCACCCTCCACTTCAACCAGGCAGATACGGCAAGCGGCATACGGTTCAAGCCGCGGGTCGTGGCAGAGCGTCGGGATATCAACACCATTATGCCGGGCTGCATCAAGAATCGTGCTCCCCGCTGCTGCCTCGACCTCTGTGCCGTCTAAAAACAATTTTATGTTTGACATCTTCTACCCTCCTTAAAAAACGTTTATCGAATTGAACTTACATACATCCATACAGAGGCCACACCGGACGCATTTTGCGTCGTCTATGACGTGCGGCTGCTTCTTCTCGCCGGCGATAGCACCGGTCGGACAGAATTTCGTGCATTTCATGCACCCGGTACAGACATCCGCCAAGACCTCATATGTTATGAGCGCCGCGCATTTCTTCGCCGGGCAGGTCTTATCCTTGATGTGGGCCTCATACTCCTCGCGGAAATACTTGATGGTGGTTAGCGCCGGGTTCGGCGCAGTCTGCCCGAGCCCGCAGAGCGAAGCGCGTTTGATGCTGTCGGCAAGGCCTTCTAGTTTTTCGATGTCATCATCATGCCCCTTGCCGTCGGTGATACGCTCTAGAATCTCCAGCATCCGCTTGGTCCCCACGCGGCACGGCACGCACTTGCCGCACGATTCATCCTGCGTGAAGTTGAGAAAGAATTTCGCGAGGTCGACCATGCAAGTACTCTCGTCCATAACGAGCATACCGCCTGAACCCATGATGGCCCCGATACTGCTGAGCGAGTCGTAATCGACCTGGGTATCGGCGAGTCTCGCCGGCACGCAGCCGCCCGATGGGCCTCCCATCTGCACTGCTTTGAATGCGAGGTCTGATGAAGTACCGCCACCGACCTTAAAGAC
>MELI01000080.1:6008-6638 GCA_001767575.1 Candidatus Aquicultor primus
CGCGCCACTTTACCGGCGAGCGCGAAGACCTTGGTCCCCTTGCTCTTCTCTGTGCCGAAGCTGTTATACGCTTTCGCGCCGTTACTTATTATCCAGGAGACATTCGCAAAGGTCTCAACGTTGTTGATGCTGGTGGGTTTCCCCCAGAGACCCGATTGCGCGGGAAACGGCGGCCGTGAGCGCGGCATTCCGCGCTTGCCTTCGATAGACATCATAAGAGCGGTCTCTTCGCCGCAGACGAACGCACCCGCGCCCTCGCGAATCCTAAGATCGAAGCTGAAATCGCTCCCGAGAATGGACGCCCCGAGCAACCCGCGCTCACGCGCGAGCGAAATCGCCAGCTTCAAGCGGCGAACCGCGAGCGGGTACTCCGCGCGGCAGTAGATATAGCCCTCATCGGCCCCTATAGCATAGGCGGCGATAAGCATCCCTTCGAGGACGCTATGGGGGTCGCTCTCGAGTACGCTTCTGTCCATAAACGCACCAGGGTCGCCCTCATCCGCATTGCAAATGATGTATTTTGGCGAACCCTTCGCTTCGCGCGCAAAGCGCCACTTCATGCCGGTGCTAAAGCCGGCGCCCCCTCTTCCCCGCAGGCCCGACTCGATAACCTCATCGATGACCTGCTCC
>MELI01000080.1:6652-7049 GCA_001767575.1 Candidatus Aquicultor primus
AAGCGCTTTCTTTATCGCCTCGTAGCCGCCGACCGAGATGTAATCGTCGATGCTCTCCGGGTCGATGATTCCGCAGTGGCGAAGGACGATTCGCCGCTGGCCCTCAAGCGGGTTCTCAATATCCGTGCCGTTTCCCTCGACCATTAGCAACCAGTCCTTGACGGGCTGCCCTTTAAATACGTGCTCTTCGATGATGCGCTCGGCTTTCTCCGGCGTCATATCACCATAGATATATCGCTCGTCGCCGGGCATGAGCACCTCTACAAGCGGTTCTTTGTAACACATGCCTATACAGCCGGTCTGCATAAGCGATACTTTACTGTCTTCGAGTTTTGCGGCCAGGGCATCGTACACCCCGCGACCACCCGCGGCGACACCGCAAGAACTCAATCCTACC
>MELI01000080.1:7086-10143 GCA_001767575.1 Candidatus Aquicultor primus
TGCACCATCCCCGTTGCCGCAGGCGCATTTCTTAAGAACTCTCCTGACCGATTCGGGTGTCAGCCGGCCATAAATCTCCTCGTTTATCATCAACGCCGGCGCCGAGCTGCAGCAACCCAAGCAGGCCACCTGCTCAACCGTGAACTTTCCATCAGCGCTGGTCTCACCCTCCCTCGCGCCGACCTCCAGCGCGATTGACTCCGATATCCGCTCCGCTCCCGCTAGATGGCAAGCCGTGCCGTGACACACCTTAACCAAGTTTTCACCGAGCGGTTCGAGACGGAACATATTGTAAAAGGTCGCCGTCCCATAGATATCCCCGTTGGTTATCCCCGTTATCTTCGCGATACGATCTATCGCCACCACCGGAACGTACCCGTACGAATCCTGTATCTCTTGCAGGATGGGTATGACCGAGCCCGGTTCGGCGTTGTGCTTGTGGACTATCGCGTCGATGACCGCGAAGCTCGGCGCCTCGCGAGTCTTAGTATCCGTTACCATGCGCACCCCCGTCATTTCTCAGATAAGTCATCATGTCGATTTTCTTTGCCTGATACAGGTTCTCGATTAGGCTTCGAACCCGCTGTGCGTCAGCGACTTGAGCAACTGCTTCTTCGAAGAACGGTGGCGCTCATAGAGACTTACGATTCTCAACATCTCGATGTTCTTCACCCATGAGTTCTCCTTAATCTTGTTCGCTACGACCTCGACGCTAACCGGGGCCTCTACCATGATAACCATGTCGCAGTGGCCGATGACCGGGTCGACAAAATCAATCGCGTGCTCCTCCTCCAAATCCCTCACTGCTTGGACGAACTGCTGTTGGTCCATGTCGTCTGCCACGTCAACCAATAAATACGCTCTCAGTCCCATTTCAACTCCTCCTTATCAAGCTGTTTGCTCTTTACATTTCAATTGAACCACCCAGGATTTAATCGGACATCGGAGCGCGCACCGGATTTGCTCTCACGAAAAACTCTGAATTTCGCTCAGCGCGCGCACGGTTTTCAGAGCTATTGGTTTGGGTAGGTAAACTGTGGAGTTTCAGTGTATACACGGAGACGATTCAGTGCGTCTCATGATTGCAAACTCACGCTGTCTGTATGATAATGGTAACAATAGCTACTTACTTTTGAAGTGGGTTTGGGAGAGTAGCGCTTTTTCGAAGCGGTCTTTTACAGTCTGCTGGAAACACTACCGCAACGTATCACTTCATAACGTGCCCCCCGCCGAGTGCCCCGGCGAAAATCAATAGAATAAAGCGAGCCCGACATTAGACCTGAATTATGGGACAAGGGGATCATTATGGGCAAGATTCGGGTATTACTCGCCGATGACCACGCGTTTGTACGGGAGAGCATTCGCCAGTTCCTGGACAAGGAACCTGACCTCGAAGTCATCGGAGAAGCCGCGGACGGTCGCCAGCTGATAGATTTGGCGAGCGATTTAAAGCCGGATGTCATCATAGCCGACGTCGCTATGCCGTTTGTAAACGGTATAGACGCGACCAGACAAATTAAATTAGACAACCCCGCGGTAGCTGTGTTGATTCTGACCGCCTACGATTTCGACCAGTATGTCTTTGCGCTTCTGGAAGCCGGAGCCACCGGATACCTACTCAAGGATATCTGCGCACAGGAACTCATCGACGGCGTCTATGCGGTTTACAGGGGCGATTCCGTCCTCCATCCCGCTATTGCCCGTAAGATAACGCAGCGCTTCAGAAATTCTGGGAGAAACCCCGACTTGCGCGCACCCGAGACACTCTCCGACCGTGAGATGGATGTGCTGCGTCTGGCGTCACAGGGCAAGGGAAACAAGGAGATAGCCGATGAGCTGTGCTTGAGTATCCGCACAATCGAATCGCACGTTGGTCACATCTTCAACAAGCTAAACGTCAACTCACGGACTGAAGCAGTCATCGTCGCGCTCAAGCGCGGCTGGGTCGGCCTTGACTAGGTACATTATCGATGAGGTCTACGATGGATGAACTAAACTGCACGGCAACGAAACTCAGGCGCCGATTCTATCGCAGCCGCCACTTCTGGTTTGTGGCGGTCGCCGTATTGATTCTGGCGGCTTATAGCGCGTCGGAGCACCTCACCCCCAGGTTTTCAATACTGGGTTTCTCGTCTGCGCTCTTTCGCGACACCTTCGAGCGCTCATTCTTTATCATCCCGGTCATCTACGCCACTATCGTGTTCCGCCTGCGCGGCGGGTTCACAACACTAGCCGCATCCCTCGCCATAGTAGCGCCCGAGTTCTATATTACGCAGCCCGGTTTTATAGGATTTGCGGTGCAGATGACCGGGGCGGCAACTATCGCATCGGCTGGGATACTCTTCGTCAACTACCATTTGAACCAGCGCGACAGGTTGAAGCTTGCCGTCGAGCGTCTCGATGTCGCGCACGAGAAGCTCCATCAAAAAGTCCGCAGCTCTATCGAGCAAGAGCACCGGCTCGCGGCCCTTACTTCGTTCTCGGCGACGCTCAACGAATCTCTCGATATCGAGCAGGTCATAGATACGGCTGTCAATATGGTCAAGGAGATCATGTTTGTCGAAGTCGTTCTCTTGTTTTCCCTGGATGAAGCGGCAAAAGAGTTGCGCATTACCGCGTTTGAGGGTGTCAATAAGAAATACGCGGAGGCGGTCGACCGCATGCGCCTCGGCGACGGTTTCTGCGGACGCGTGGCACAGACGGGCCGGCCTTTACTTATAGAGGACACGCTGACCGATAGTATCTTTAGTAAGCCCGAGGCAAAGAAAGAGCGCCTCCGCACACAATTGAGTGTTCCGCTTAAGACCAGGGGCAAAATAATCGGGACGATCTGCGCGGCAACGCGAAAACCGCGCCAGTTTACACAGTCGGAAGTCGAACTGCTTACCGCTATCGGTAACCTCATCGGTATCGCAATCGAAAACTCCCATCTGTACAAAGAACATGAGGTCGCGACGGAGAAGCTGAGTCGCTCGGAGAAGCGCTACCGCAGGCTTTTTGAGAATGCGCTCGATGCCATCTGGGTGCAGGACCTCTCGGGAAACATCATCCGGGCAA
>MELI01000080.1:10174-15110 GCA_001767575.1 Candidatus Aquicultor primus
TGACCGCGTCGTCTCGAGCGAGACGCAAGAGAGACTCCTTCGTGGCGAGCAGACGAAGCAGCCGTATACGCAAAAGATCATCAGAAACGGCGGCCGCACCGCGGTCCTTATGATGACGACCAATTTGACGAGGACGAACGGCACGCCGGACGGCCTCCAGTGCATAGCCCGCGACATCACAGACCAGGTAAGAATGGAGGAGAACCAGCAATTCTACCTAGAGCAAATAACCAAAGCGCACGAAGAAGAGCGCCAGCGCATCTCGCGCGACCTTCACGATAGCGCGGCGCAAAACCTTATCGGTGTCCTCCACCAGCTCGAAAATTTTTGCCAGACCGACGAATTCCTGCCAATGCCCCGGCTGCGCCTCCTTTGGAGCTTCCACGAGCGCCTAAAAGACTCCCTGCAGGAGATACGCGCACTCAGCCGCGACCTTCGCCCGTCCATCCTCGACGACCTCGGCATCTTGCCGGCGATAGACTGGCTCGTCGAGCAGGTCAGAACAGAGCATAAACTCATCGCGAGCCTCAAGGTCTCGGGCGAGCGACGCCGTTTCTCCCCGGAGACCGAGGTGACGGTCTTCCGAATCGTGCAAGAAGCACTGCGCAACATAGTCAAGCATGCGGAAGCGGCCAAAGTATGGGTCGCGATCGAGTTTCAAGACGGACGCACAGTGATAACGATTGAAGATAATGGAAAAGGATTTGAGCTGCCCGAAAGCACCGGCGGCCTCTCCCGCCTGGGTAAGCTCGGCGTCGACGGGATGATGACGCGCGCGCGCCTGGTCGGCGGTAAGCTCACCATCACATCAACACCGGGATCCGGGACCGTTATTGAGACGGATATACCCGCCTAGAATGCTTGCACTATGGCGTTAAAGCCCCGATCCATGAGAAACACGCGTATTCGACTCTAATGCGACTTGACGACGAGCACCGGACAAGGTGCGTTGCCGATTACCTTTTCGGTAACGCTCCCCATCAAAAGACGCCTTAAACCCGTCCGGCCATGGCTTCCCAAACAAATCATATCAGATTGAAGCTTCCTCGCCATCTCGATAATCTTCTCGTGGCTTTCGCCTTCGCGAACGAAGGTGTTCGTTTTTATCTTCGATTTTTTGCTCATATCTTGGACGCTATCAACTACATCATGCGCATTGCGGACCATCTGTTCGACTGCGTCCGGCGCGTTTGCATAAAACTCTTCGTTGACATCGACAACCGAGATAATATTAAGCTCTTCTCCATAGGTCTGCGCCATGTTTATCGCTCGGTTTGCGGCGATTTCACTATACTTGGAGCCATCGACTGCGAGCAGGATATTATCCCATTTTAGCGTGGCATTGTTCGGCATGACCAGAACATCTATAGGGCTATATCCGATAACGCGCGCGGCAGTGCTCCCCATTAAAGCTCGTTCGATGCCATGTTTCCCGCTCCGACCAATTACTATCATGTCACAGTCCTTCTCAATCGCGACGTCGATGATAGACTCATGGATATTCCCCGTCTCTAGGGTCGTTTCAATCTCAACACCCTCTTCGACCGCTATCTTGTTGGCCGCATCGAGAATCTTCTCGCCGGGCTCTTTCATCGCTTGCCTGATATTCGACATCATGCCAAGCTCTAAATCCCCCTCATACGGCGGGAGGACTGTAACCGCCGTGACGCCGCACGCTTTCGCCCGCGCGAACCGGATGGTCTGGCGCAATGCGTTGTTGCTGGTATCCGAACCATCTAGGGCGACAAGAATCAATATGTTCCTGACTCGCTTTAGCGATAATAAGTTTCCCATTATCCTCAACTTCCTTAATATCTATGCCGTTGTTGTCACCGTTGGTTTACCGCTTTTTCAAGCTCGCCTGCCCCCACCTCGGCCGCCGGCTTCTTATTCCTCATCTCTTTAAACATACTGGTAAGGATTATTATGGCTCCCATACCAAGCGCAAAGACCATTATAACGAAACTGATATTACTCATGAGCTGCACCGATTGATCGGCCACGCTGGTAAGCCCGAGCTGGTTCGTATATTCTGGAATCGCAAACCCTCTACTAATGGCGACTACCAGCATTATGCTTCCCATGACGACTTTTATCATGTGCTCCTTAACGTAGGTCGTTCCAAGAGCGCCGAGCTGCACCCCGAAGAGCGAACCGGCCAAGATTATTAACGTGAGCCTGATATCGATCATCCCGACCATACCCCATTGAATAGAACCGGTAAGTCCCATCAGAAACGCCACAACTAACTCGGTCGCCGAAGCCACCAGGCTCGATGCGCCGATAACGTACATCATACCGGGGACGCCGATAAAGCCGCCGACTGCGATTGTAGCAGCCAGAAGACCAGTAGCAAGCCCGACCGGCACTGTAAACCACATCGATATTGTGAGGTTCGCTGTCTTAAAATGCATCATCGGGGGAATGTTTATTTTTTGTAACCGTTGCGCCAGCGAGGCAGTCCCTTCTACCCCGCCGGTCTTCTTAATCTTCCAGGCATCGTAGAAGACATAACCTCCAACAGTGATAAGGACCAGCACAAACGAAAAACTTACATATAGATTCGAGCCGGCCGCTCCCCACATATGGCTTATATATTGCTGCAACTTTATGCCCAGCTGCACGCCGACTGTGGCCGAAACAGCCATGACGAGGCCGAGTTTCAGGTCGACCTGGCCATATTTATATCTTTTATATGAACCGATCATCGCCTTTGGAAACTTGTGAGCCATGTTGCTCGCCACGGCGACCGCGCCCGGGACTCCGAGACTCATCATTCCCGGCGTTAAAACAAACGCTCCACCCGAGCCGATAAATCCACTTACCAGACCCCCGATAAAGCCGACGACGAATAGGAACAAGGTGTTTACTAACGTGAGTTCGATAAACCTATTCCCTTTGAAAACCTCTATAGCTCCTGCCGCAAAGACCGGCTCCGCCAATAAAAAAAGGAGTGCTATTGCGACAATTACGACAGGCAGACTCTTCTTAACGCGTGACATGTATCACCCTTCCTCCAGAAATTGTTATTGCCTAGTTTTTCAAGTTCTCGCTCTTTAGGCAGTTGTTTCATTATTTTTTCTTTGCTTCTATGCCTAGCAGCACGAAGACATAGTTAGCGAACGAACCATAAATGAACGAAAAGATAAAGACCGTTATTATCGGGAGCGCTGCATAAACGCCACCCAATGCCCATGTTTCTCTGACATATACCTCATTCGTAAAAATAGCCACATAAAGGGCAATCGATATCAGTCCAAGGATTATCACCTTAAGATATGGTTTTTTCCGAGATTTTATCTGCTTCTTAGCCATGCTCACCGTCCTTTCTAATTGATTCTTCTAGCACTAGATATGTTGCGTCTGCCTAGATGCCAGTCTTTTCATACTAAGTGCGACCGCCGGAGCCCTATCGTTAATTTCATCATGATTGTGAACAAGTAACATCGGGGCGACTACCTCTTCTTTGTTGTTAATATGCGTAACCTGCAAATTCTGGTATTACCGACCCTATATCTTCGGTATGGCGAGACGCACGATAATATAGTCCACATGGGTGGGTAAGTGGATTGCGCCAGCGGTAGTGTAGTACACCGCATTCCGAGGTTCACATAATCCAGGTATCATATGGGTATAATGGTGGGTTATCGTGAACTGCGGATAACCAACACTTCGAGTTCAGGAGATATTTAGAAGATGGATGTGTCACAAATTTTTACTCGGGGACGACGATCACTATAGCGGTGCCTTCGCCCGGACTGGATTGCATGTCGAAGGTGCCGCCCACCAAGCGCGTTCGCGTCATCATGCCGTCGACACCTAATTTCCCGAGACGTGAGAGTTCACCGAGGCTCTCCGGAAGCTCAAAGCCACTGCCATTGTCGATAATAGAGACTACCGTTTCCGTCTCCTTGAAGACAATAGCGACCCTTACCTCGGTCGCCTCAGCATGCCGAACAACGTTTCGCAGAGCCTCTTGGATAATTCGGAAAAGCGTTACCTCTTGTTCTTCGGAGAAACGCCGTTCCTCGCCTTTGATCGAAAGGCTCGCGTCAAGCCCGTGTTCTGCCTTTTGCTGCTCAACAAGCCACTCCACCGCCGGAAGCAACCCTAGTTGATCTATGATAGATGGCCGTAAGTCGCGGCTTACCTGGCGTATCTCCTGCAGCGCGCCTTTCAGCTGCTTATGGTAAATCCATAAAAGGTCCAGCCTATGCTGTGAAAGCTGGTCCTCTTCTTCACAGAACTTCTCCAGTGAGCGCAGCGTCGCAATAAGGCTCTGCGCCGCGCTGTCGTGGAGGTCGCGCGAGATACGCAGGCGCTCCTCCTCGTGGGCTTTGGTGATTTGCTGCAAGTAAAACTGTTGGTTCTCCTGCATCCTGACCTCATTTGATATGTCTCTGCCGATGAATTGAATTCCATCCGGGTGGCTATTACTGGAGACAAGATTCGTGCTTAACATCACGTAAGCTTCCGACCCATCTTCTCTAACGATCGCCTGCTTATAGCTGTGGTGTCCGCCAAGGCCGTTGAGCAAGTTCTTTTGTATCGCTTGCGAGAACGTATAATCTTTACCCGAGAAGAGCTTTTCGCTGTCCATGCCGACAAGCGCTTTCAATTCGTATCCAAAAAGCTCACCAGCGGCCTGATTAGCAGCAATCACCGTTCCCGAAAGGTCCTGCACCCAGATGGCATCGTGCGCGTTCTCAAAAATCTGCCGATACCTCTGTTCTGACAACCGCATACGCTCTGCGGCTATCATTCTTTCACTATAAAGGTTGACATTTCTCATCGCCACGCCGATTAAATTACCAAGCGCTCGCAATAGCTCAACGTCGGCCGGTTTTAACTTCCTCTCCGAGCGCGTTGCAACGCAAAGCGTTCCCATTATCTTGCCATGGGCCATTAAGGGCACGCTCAGCTCAGATTTTAGGTG
>MELI01000080.1:15116-25555 GCA_001767575.1 Candidatus Aquicultor primus
TTTGACCGTCTCATTGCAAAGCTGGGGTTCTTTCGTTATATCGTTTACTACAAGTGGCTGACCTGTTTCGGCAACCCTACCGCAGACGCCTTCGCCAAGCCTCATTCGCTCAAGCGCCGTGGCAGAGTCTTCATGGATACCGCTGTAGGCGATGAGCCTCAACTCTTCAAGATTTTCGTGCAGCGAGAACACCAGCACGACTTCGACCTGCATTATGCCCTTGACCATATCAACTGTTGTTTTCATCACTTCTTCGAATTCAAGCGATTTACTCAACATCACTGAGAACGAGTTAATTACGGCCAGCTGCTTCTCCTGTTCGCGTGAGACCTCGACGGTCGTGTGCAACTCTCTCTGCGTCGATTCGAGTTGCTCTATCGTTTCACCGAGCTGCACCTCTTGCTTCTTATACAAGTCTAGGCCCAGAGGGGCGAGGGTGCCTATCAACGTTATCATGCCCGTTTCCCAAAGCGCAGCCATTTGGTACGGCGTAATAAACAGCGCGCGAGGCACCATAGCGATAAATGCGGCCACCACCGTTAAAAGCCCACCCCGTGAGCCAAAAATAAAACTGCTCAGGATCACTGGTACAAGATAGAGAATGCGGTCTATTGTATGCCTGGTAAGACCCAGCGGTAAGTCCGGTGCAGACATTATCCTAAAGCTTGTCAAATTATCGTAATGATGGAGGGTTATAAGGATATATATGACAACGACAGACCAAAATTGGGGATTTTTTAAGAAACGTTGTTCATGCGTACTCTTTTGCTTATAGACTCTTGGTTTCTTTTTCATCATAGAACGCCCGGTTTAATCCAAGCAAATCCAGCCTTTCTTAAGGGCGAGAATCACAGCTTCGGTTCGCGAGCTGACATTGAGTTTCTCGAAGATATGCCCGAGATGCGCTTCCACGGTGCGGATACTGACACCCAGTTTATCCGCGATTTCCTTGTTCGTCTTACCCCTTGCCGCAAGTTCTAGTGCCTCTATCTCCCGGTCGGTGAATAGACCGTAATACTGAGCGCCCTGGTTTTTACCGGTGTTTCTAAATCTCTCCATGACCTTGTGCACAACGGTGGGATGAAGCACCGAATCGCCCTTGCTTACACGGCGTATGCTGTCGATAAGCTCTTTTCCGCTGATGTCTTTAAGTAAGTAGCCGGCCGCGCCCGCCTCTAGAAGCGAGAAGATATACTGGTCGGCATCGTATGCGGTAAGGATGAGTATTGGTATATTGATATTCTTCTCTTTGATTCTCTTGGTCGCCTCTATCCCGTTTACCTTGGGCATGGAGACGTCGGCGACGATGATATCCGGCTGCAACTCTTCGGCAAGCGCCACCATCTGCTCACCGTCGCCAGCCTCACCGACTACTTCCAGATCAGGGTCTTTCTCCAGATATTCGCGCAGGCTCTCTCTGACCAGCACGTGGTCCTCGGCCAGTAATATTCTTATTGTTCTTGTTTTTTCCTTTATCATTATTTCCCTCTGCTTCCCAAGATACCTATATTATACTACTGTTTTCAGGACAGTTTAAAGTCGCGATTTGCCCATAGTACTCTTAGCGTTATGCGCACCGTCACTGTGGTGCTACGCTCTGCTGCGATACGTGCCGACACGTAGCGTACAACTCCACCTTCAGTCGCCGCCGCATCTCTTAAGTATCTGGCAACAGCGTGAGGCTGGCGCAGCACAAGCGGGCAACTCAAAGACATAGCGGCAAGAAGCCTTCTTTTAAAGCTTGAGGCGCGCAACCTTATAATACCGGGTTTAGCCGCGTAACTTTATAATGTTCTTTAAGATTGCCTGAGGGCTAGGCGGACAACCCGGTATATAGAGATCGATGCCTACGAATTGATCCACTCCCGCCCCAGCTACCGATGTGTTGCCGAACAATCCCCCAGAGCAAGCGCATGATCCCACCGCAACGATGAGTTTCGGCGTAGGCGTCGCCGCATCGGTTTTTCTAAGGGCGAGCTCCATCTGTCGAGTGACCGGCCCCGTAACAAAAAGCGCGTCGGCATGGCGCGGTGATGCGACGATGTGGATACCGAGTCGCTCGGCATCGTAGATGGGGTTGCCCGTAGCCGCGATTTCGAGCTCGCAGGCATTGCAACTGCCGCAATCGACCTCGCGCACATGCATGGATTTTGCGAATATCTTGATAGCTCTGCTTTTACCCTTAGGTTGATGGTCCTCCTTCTCTGCGGTATCCGACCCACGCCCGCCGGCAACGTAAGTGCGACTGAGGTCATCCCTGGAGGTAGCGGCATAAATACTGGGCAACGCGACCAGGGCTTTCGATGGACAATTGTCTATACAGACACGACAAGCGATGCACGAGCCGTAGTTAAATTCCAACTCCCCGCTCTGGTCCTTCGCAATCGCTCCGGTTGGACAAATGTCTCGACAGTGCGCGCAATCAGCACAGCAGGCTCCAATCAACCCGGGCATCCACTGAGCCATCGTTGGTTCCTGTAGCGTATCTAAGTTCTTTATCGTTGGTTTCGGCGAACAGATTCGCCTATACTTCAGCACTGGCATAACCTCTCTTAAAGATCGTTTCCGGCATATGATAGGTTAAAACTCTTATTAACCAGAGGGAAATCAGGCACGATATCGCCCTCCAGCGCGTATGGCAAAGCGGGCCAGTTATTAAAAGACGGCGTCCTCCAGCGACAGTTGACTATCCGTCCATCGTCTCCAATTTCAACCCAACAAAGGGTTAACCCTCTTGGCGCCTCAGCCCAACCCAAACCATGCCCACTCGAAGGCAGCGATGTATCTTTTGCGCAAATATCACCGCTTTGAATATCGCAGAGCGCATCTTCTATGATCTGAAGAGACCGCTCGATCTCATCAAATTTTATCCTGACACGCGCCGCGACGTCACCATCGTTGCGAACGGCGATTTCCAGCGGGTAAAGTTCATAGAATCCATATGGATAATCAATCCTTGCATCCGTTGGTATGCCGCTGGCCCTCGCAACCGGGCCCACCACTGCCAGATCGACGGCGTTACTCTTACTTAACGCCCCGGTTCGTTCAAAACGATCAAGAACCGAGCTACGATCGAATATGGATGATTTAAGCTCGTTCAAAGCATTCCTGGAGGCGTCCGCAAAATCCAATAGCCCCCGGGATGCTCCATTATCAATATCCCGACGGAGACCCCCGTGCACGATTACGCCGCGCAAAAAGCGGCTACCAGATACGGTCTCGTTGATGGCCATGACTCTTTCCCGCAAGATCGCGGCTTTTGCCGCCCCGGCGGAGAACGCCACATCCGTTGCGGCCCCGGCTATGTCGGCTAGGTGACAATGGATGCGCTCAAGTTCTTGGAGCACTGCCCTCAGGCGCTTTGCCCTCTCAGGTATATCAATCCCGGCAATTCTCTCAACGGCCTGGCAATAGGCAACTGCATTTGCGACCGTCTCATCCCCCGAGATGCGCTCAGCCGCAAGCACTCCCCCAAGAAGAGATTTCCCTTGCAGATACCTCTCGACCCCACGATATTTATAAAACAAGCGGAGCTCAAGGTAGAGTATCTTCTCACCGATCGAGCTGAAGCGAAAATGGCCCGGCTCGATAATGCCGGCATGAACCGGTCCGACAGGTATCTCAAAGATCCCTTCACCTTCAATGCGCTGGAACATATACTCGCCCGCAACCCTCGGCACCGGTCGCGAGGCATCGAAATCGTAATTGAGCGGAGAGAGCCCATCGGGCCAGTCCTCATGAAGGACCAGACGCCTCGGGTCGGGATGGTCCACAGGTATAAGCCCATGCATATCGGCAATCTTTCTCTCATGCCAATTTGCCGATGGTAGGATCGGGGTAAGCGATGGAAATTCTAAAGAGCCCGTTGGGACCTCACTTCTTACGTGCAGAAAGCAATGGCGCGCCGAGATACCGAAAACATGGTGTAGCGAAAACCCATCACTCCCAGGACGCTCGTCTACCGCGAACACAAACTGCAATGAACCACCAAGTCTGTCTATAACACCAGATGCTATCTGACGAAGGGATGGTAGATCGATATCTACAAGCACTTCCTGTGCCGCCACGGCATCTTCTTTAAGGCCATCGATCATATCCAGTATGTCTTTAATGCTGTTGCCGTTCGTAACTAGTGCCATATTAAACCCCTCCGAGGGACTGGGTAATATTATTAAGCAGGGCATGAAGCCACGCCGGGACATAGAGACCGACCACCAGCATCACACCCATGCCGATTGCAAAAATTGCTATCGGCAGACGGTAGTGGCTTTGCAGAACCGGTTGGCGTGTGCGCGGACCAAAAGACATGCGACTGAGATAGTAGGTAAGACCCCCAAAGGCCGTTATTATCGGCATGAGAGCGATTAAGCTTACTACGTGCTTGCCCGAGGTAAATCCACCGCTTAAGATGATGATTTCGCTCGCGAAAAGGCCGAACGGGGGCGATCCCGCAATCGCAAGAATGCCGATGATAAAGAACGTTCCGGTCACGGGAGAGACATCTATGAGTCCCCGGACACGCCCGATCTGTTTTGATCTGAAAATATAGTTGATGCGCCCGGCAATAAAGAAAAGTGTTGATTTGCTTATCGCATGGTTTATGAGATGAAAGACCGCACCGTAGAGGGCAAGCTTGCTGCCAAGCCCCAGCGCAAAAATAACGATGCCGATGTGCTCTATACTTGAATATGCGAGCAGCCGCTTATAATCCTTTTGCATCAGGATAAAGAGTGAGGCTGTTATGATACTTATAAGACCGAATACAATGAGCAAGGTCCCCGGGTAGGTTTTGCCGATCACCCCGGTGACAAGCGCATTGTAGCGAATTATCCCGTATACGGCGCAGCTTAAAAGCACGCCCGAGAGAAGACCGCTTACGGGAGCCGGCGCCTGGCTGTGGGCGTCGGGAAGCCAAGTATGCATCGGCACCAACCCGGCCTTCGTGCCAAAACCGATTAAAACAAAAATAAAGGCGAGGCGCATTGTCGCCGGATTTAGCCTTGACGCCTCCCTCATTAACGCCGACCAATCAAGGGTGCCGCCATCAGCGATTACAACGCCAACCGAGGAGTAATAGGTAAGAATGGTCCCAAACAGTGCGAGGCCGATGCCGGCCGAACAAATAATCACATACTTCCAGGCCGCTTCCAGTGAGGCCCGGTTTCGATAAAACGATACCAGTAAGGCGGAAGCCAGGGTCGTCAATTCCATGGCAACCCAAAACATGCCCAGGTTGCCGGTGATAACCGAAAGAAGCATGGCAAAAATAAATACATGCAAAAAGCCGTAATACCAGCGGATACGCTCTGCCCCGAGGTGCCCGCGCTCGACATCCTCCCTTATATAGCTGAGCGAGAAAAAGACCGCCCCGGCGCCTATCGATGTTATAAGAACCACCATCAACATACTTAAATTATCTATGAATATGTATCCGTCTAACCCCGTTATTGTGCCACCGGATGATACAAAATAGGCAACTGAGATCCCTGCGGCAAGGGTCACCAGAGACCCGGCCGCCCCGATCTTCTCGACGAAGGAAGGCTTGCGGGTCAACATGCAAAATAGAGCTGATAGTAGCGGCACCACTAGCAATGATGCTACCAGATATAACATTCCTAACCCCTTAGTTGATTTAGATGCGCTGTGTTGGTCGATTTTAGCGAGAAATGCATGCGTTTCAGGTAAACCCAAAGTAGTAAACCGCTGATTAAGATATCAAAAAATATGCCTATCTCCACGAAAAACGGCATACCGTTCGTCAAGATAAGGCCGGCAAGAAAAAGACCGTTCTCCATTGTGAGCAACCCGATGACCTGCATAACCGCATCCTTTCGAATTACCATTAAGAGCATGCCGATAAGCGATACGGCTACCGCAACTGTGAGAACATCGTCAAACGGGGTCGTCCCAAGTGCTAATGAGCGAGCAACCTGTGATGCAAGTATCGTCAAGCCCACGGCAATGATAAACGAGGTCGGGGCGTTTACCAAAAGACCCGTCTCCCTCTTTACCCGCATGGCGCTCACCAGCTTTATCATTATGTACGGGATTATAACCACCTTAATGGCAACCGTGGCGATCGCAGCTATGTATATGTGCACATTGCCCTGACCATAGCCGACAATCCCGGTCACCGATGCAAGTAACAGGGAATGAACAGCATACGCATTTAATCCATGGCTAAGACGTCGCAATCCGAGCATAAGAAGGGTCAACCCAAGTATCAAAACCGAAAGCACATTAATTATTTGTGGTCCAAGAGAATAGCCCACAGAATTACCCCTTCCCCGTAATTCGCAATATTAAGGCGAGCATTGCCAAGGCAAAAGAACCGCCAATAAGTTCCGGGACTCTGAATAGCCTGAGCTTTGCTGTTGATGATTCCACAACGGCAATAATGCTTGCTAATACGGTAACCTTGATAACGATCGCGGCGATACCGCTGAGCATAAATACCCAGGTAATTTCCCTGGCGATCCCCCATGGAAGAAAGACGTTGGCGATGAGCGTGAGCAAAAGCATCAGCTTAATTGAGCTTGCCCACTCTATAAGTGCCAAATCTCTCCCGGTATACTCGAGCACCATTGCCTCGTGTACCATTGTAAGTTCAAGGTGTGTAGCCGGGTTATCAACAGGCACCCGCCCCGTCTCGGCTATAACCACAATCAATAGAGCTAGAAGTATTAACAGGTAGGATGGCTGCATATATCCACTCGTAAGCGATGAGCTTATGATCTCGCTTAGATTGGTTGAGCCTGCGGTAATTGCAAGAACAAACAGGGCGGTTATTATGACGGGCTCTGCGAGTGATGATATCATCATCTCGCGGCTACTGCCCATCCCGCCGAACGAGCTTGCGGTATCCAATCCCGCCAAAGCGGTGAAAAAGCGGGCTAATCCGAGAAGGTAGATAACGGCGATTACATCACCTACTCTTCCGATTGGAGGCAAAACCGTAAACGCCGGGATGATTGCGGCGGCAAGCAGCGTAGCGGAAAAGACCACGTAGGGCGTGGCCCGAAATATCCACGATGCATGCTCTGAGATAACGGCATCTTTTTTCAATAGCTTCCAGAGGTCATAGTAGCCCTGCAACAATCCTGGCCCGCGCCTGCACTGGAAATGCGCCTTGATCTTCTTTATTAAGTTCACCATCAGCGGAGATACCAGAAGTACGAGCACTACGTGCCCGATCCCAATGATTGCCCGCTGCAATAGCGCTTCCATGTTACCCCCTCGTGAAGATTAAGAGAATCAAAAGCGTCACAAATATATAGCTTAGATAAAGATTTATACTACCGGCCTGAATCATCTTTGCTTTACCTGCCAAGCGAACGAGAACGTTTATGATTCTCTTGTATATATAGCGCTCGAATACAGGATAGATTGAAGCCTCGTACGTGATTGTTCTTGGAAAATACGGGGAAATGCCGTCCTCAACATCTACTCTGCTTCGTGGCTGATAGATTCCGCTAAATACCATTCGCAGCGGCCTCGAAAAAGCAGTAGCACTATATTGCATCCTCGGAGTAATCTCCCGTATTCCGCAGTCCCAGGTCGGCCCAATGATCGTCGAGCGCTTACCGCGTATTCTGACGAGAAAGGCGGCCAGGATACCGATAAGAGCCAGCACCACCATGATGAGGGCAATCGAAACCGAGGAGCGCGACCCGTTAACCGCAACATTAAACGACAGGGGATCGGAAAGCATCGGCACTCCGGTAGCTCCAAGAAGGGCTGCCCCTACTCGCTCCGGGATCTTTATGAAAATGGTAGCGCCGACACCAAGGGCCACCGAGAGAACGCCAAGTATCCCCATCCCGACAAGCATTGCGCGTGGAACCTCTTTTGCGCCCGCCACGCACTCACTTCTTGGAAGAGAGAGGAACGCTATGCCAAATACCTTAACAAAGCAGGCCGCCGCTAATCCTCCGGTTAAGGCCAATGCCGGCGCTAAAAACAGCGCAATCAGCTTAATTGAGGTATCGCCTAAAGTATACGACTGAAGGATAGCCTGAAACGTTAGCCACTCACTTGCAAACCCGTTAAATGGCGGTAGAGCGGAGATTGCAAGCGATCCAACGAGGAAAAGGGTCCCCGTAACCGGCATGGTTTTTAGCAGCCCTCCCATATCGTCGATATTCTTAGTGCCGGTTGCATAATGAATCGATCCGGCCCCAAGAAAAAGAAGTCCCTTGAATATCGCATGGTTTATCAAATGAAAGAGGCCTGCGGTTAAACTCAAGAGTGCGGCGGCCTTAAGGTTAAACGACATAAAAACGACCGCAAGACCTATCCCCATGAGAATGATTCCTATGTTCTCAACGCTGTGATATGCAAGAAGGCGCTTAATATCGTGCTCCATGAGCGCGTACATGACCCCTAAGAGAGCAGACACGGCGGCCAGTATAATTATGATCGCGCCCCACCACCAGGTGAGCGGCGAGAGAAAGTCGAACATTACGCGAATTAACCCGTAGATCGCCGTTTTAATCATGACCCCGCTCATCAGCGCCGATACGTGGCTTGGAGCCGCCGGGTGCGCCCTTGGCAACCACACGTGGAGCGGTACGAGTCCTGCCTTCGTTCCAAATCCCAGCAAGGCCGCAAGAAATATGGCGTTCTTAAGTGCCGGTGGAATTGTTGTTGCGGCGGATTTAAAGTCCACGAATCCGAAACCGCCCGAGTTGGCGGCAAGGGTAATAAAAGCTATGAGGATAAAGGCGGTACCCGCATGAGTCATTACGAGGTATTGAAACCCTGCCTTAACCGTTTGGATATTCTTATAATCAAACACGATGAGAAAATATGAGGTAAGCGTCATCATTTCCCAAAAAATGGCGAAATAAAAAGCGTTATCAACCGTTACCACCAAAATCATCGATAACACAAAAAGGCTATATAGTGCCCCAAAGCCCCCCGCACTCCTCTCACCCGCAGTTTTGCGCATATATGGTGGAGCATAAATAGATACCGCGAGAGACAGGGTTGATATGGTAAGCAAGAAAAAGGCCGAAAGGCCATCAAGACTTAAGGATCCATCGCCGAATAGCGCCGATGGAAAGAGGGTAAGCATTACAGTGGAAGGATATGTGAGCGCAAACATGGCAATTGCAATTCCGGCAATTGACGCAAGAGCCGCAAAGCCATAAGCCAGCAGTATATTGATTCTGTTGTTGTGATAAAAAACGAGCGGCAGTACTATACCCAATAGGTGGGCAGCCAACATAGCAATGAATAGAATTTCAATCAAAGTGAGTACGCACTCCCCGCTTTATTATATCCAACCTCTCCTTTGGTATTATAACGGCCAATCCATCCGCAACGCCCTCACCGGTTGGGACTTTCACCCTCGGGTACGTGCGCCCTGCCGGGCGCACAAAACGAAAAGCCGCCCGCGTGCGACGCTAATTTCTCATTAATTTGGTGATACCTCTGCCGAAATCGGCAAAGGTGCTAAAACCAGGTTAAACCAACCTCCTGAACTCAAGGATGTTCTCCATGAAGTCTTCTTTCTTCAATATGCTATCGGACAGCTCGCTGAAGACTTCTACCATCCTTACAAGGCCGACGAGTTTCTTCTTGTTCTCGATAACCGGCAATATCATGAGGTCGTTATGGATCATAAGGTATGCCGCTTTCACGATAGGGTCTTCCGGTTCGACATATACCTTGACCGGCCGCATAACTTCCTTTACCGGTTTTTCCACTAGCTCTGTCGACTCCGTGTCAAACAGAGTATCCCAGATTGCCGCCAGCTCAAGGGTATCTCCTGAAAAACCCTGTGCGCTCGTAGCCGTTTTCATAAAATTCGGCTCTAGCCCCTGTAATATGTCGCGCAGCCTCAATGTTCCGACCAAGCGCTTATTATCCAACACGAGAGCGATCATCGGCTGAAAACAAAAGCTTCCCTCAAGCATCGAATCTTTTACAATCTCTATCGCTTTCTTTAGCGATATATCACTAGGAATATGCGGATACTTGTTAATATCAACCATTAGGTCCTTGGTTTTTCTGATGACTAACATGTCCATCCTTCTCCTTTACTTTAAATCATCGTTTTACTATATGTAAAGCGCTCTTTAAGCACTTATAATGCAAAGTTCTTGCCCGGTGTTTTTCTGAAGCCTTCTCCTATGTCCAGTTCTCCCAGTTAACCTTGATTTTATTAAAACACCCCGTGTAAAAATATAAATCGGGGACTTCACCGCATTTTGGTTGACCAAAACGCCTTGAACTTACTGCTCATTACGTAAAGTTTAAACGAATCAGAATTAGGTGGGGTGTCGGCCAAGGTAGGTGGTTTCCCCTATGGTACTGTATGGGTAATTCCTGATTTTATGTGCCTTTTTAGCGTCTATAATTTAAACTACAATGGGAAAGATACGTGTATTGCTGGCGGAAGACCACGCCCTGGTGCGTGAGAGCATCCGCCGGTT
>MELI01000081.1:0-277 GCA_001767575.1 Candidatus Aquicultor primus
AGGAGTCGGTCGCTGATACCGAGACGACACCGTTATAGCTTGCGGGGTAATATGTTTCGCTGGTTCCGGCGTTGCCGGCGGAAGCTACGACGAGGCAACCCTTTTTGCGCGCGTACTGGATGGCGTCATCGAGGACGAAGGACCAGCCCGGCCCGCCCAGGCTGAGGTTGATTACTTTCGCGCCGTTGTCGGCGGCGTAGATGATGCCTTTTGAGATTTGAAGATCGGTTCCTTCACCGTTGCGGCTAAGCACTTTGATAGCGAGTATCTTTGCGCC
>MELI01000081.1:297-2539 GCA_001767575.1 Candidatus Aquicultor primus
CGACGGCGTTGTTCGTCTCAGCGGCTATTATGCCCGCCACATGGGTGCCGTGGAAGTGGTCGTCCATAGGGTCGTTATCGTTGTTGATAAAGTCGTATCCTTTTATTACCTTCTTTGACAGGTCCTCATGGGTGTAGTCGACGCCCGTGTCGATAACGGCGACGATGACCTGCGTCGAAGGCGCCTTATCCCAGAAATCCGGGGCGCCGATTTTAGGTAGCGCCCACTGGAGATTGAAGTATGGGTCGGATGGAGAGTCTAGGGCCCTTCGAATGCGATTGGGCTCGGCGTATTCGACATAAGGCAGCTCGGCGTATTCTTGAGCGACACGCTCAACATCTGTGCCTGCCGGTAGAATTATCTGGTGGATACCGTTGTGGCTGTGCGTCGTCAGTGATTGCGCCCGGAAGGATTTGTTGATGGAGGAAAGCGCTTGCGCGCCGTAGGACGGCTTCACTTTGACCAGGATTTCTCCGGGGGCAGTGGTCCGGCCCGAGGTCGTAGTCCCGGTCTGTTGTGACCCGACTGATTGTGGCTGTTCAATTGATGATGCTGTAGAGGGTGCCGTACCTGGAATGATGAGGGCTACAAGCATGACTGCGAAAAGAATGAATGCACGAAATCGCATGTTGTCCTTTCCGAAATCCTTAAGGGCCTATCGACCGCTTAAGGCGCGTCCTTTGAAAGACATCGGCAGGTAAGAGGGGTTACATGAGGTTTTTATCGGCTTTAGCCAGCGGGTTTGAGGGTGCGTTGGGTTGGCGGTTCGGGCGAACGCTGCCGGGGCGCGGTCTTTTAGCGCCGTCCCCGGAGGAAAGGCCTTACAATCCAGTGGTTCTTTCTTTTTACCGCAAGCTCCGGGCAGAGCTCTTCGCAGCAGTAACACCTAATGCACGCGGAGTAATCGAAGCGCGGTTTTCCGGTACTTAAATCTATCGCGTCGTTTGGGCAGCTTTGTTTGCAGGTTGCGCAGCCGGTACATGTTTCACCTGCGGCTAGAAAGGGCTTTGAGGTGGCCAGGTCTTTAAAGAATTCCAGGAACCTCCCCGGAATCCTGTCTGCCATGTCACCGGTGGCGAGTTTGAAATCGTCGACTCGGATATCTGCGAGCCGGGCGCCGACAATCTCAATATCGTCCATCCCGCCCAGCAGGCCCCGGTCGTGGGCGGCGAGGTTGGTGTAGACATCGAGCGGCTCGATGCCGATTGCGGCCGATGCGACGAAATCCATAGCTACGGCGTCGGTGGCGGCCATGAGGACGCCGACGGAGCGCGGAGTGCCGCCGGCAGGTCCGTCACCCTCCATCGCGACTACCGCATCCATGATTGAGAGGTGCGGCTTGACCGCGAGGTAGACGTCGAGGAGCATCTCGGCGAAGTCCATCCGCCCCGGTACTTTCAGGTGAAACTGGGCTTTTTCAAGACCCGGTATCACCCCGAAGAAGACTTTGACCGCGCCGGTGAGCCTCTGAAAGCCGTGCGTCTTAAGCTTGGGCATGCCGATTACGACATCGGCGTCGCGGACAATCCTGCCGACATTGAAAGATGTATAGAGCTTGCCGTTGGTGCTCTTAATCCGGACGGTGTCGGTGTCGAAGATGACCAACTCCGTGCCCGTTCGCGCGCAGACCGCGCCGAGCTCGGTGGTTTCGACGATTTTCTTGACCATGCTCGCCGAGTTGGGCCCGCCCGGGCTATCGCCGACTATCGGGACCCCACCGGCGGCTCGAACGGCGTTGATTGTCGCTTCCACCAGCGCGGGATGCGTGGTCACAGCCTTGTCCGGCGCCGCGCTTCTTAGCAGGTTGACCTTGAGGAGGACAGTGTCGCCGGGTTTGACGAACGCTTCGATACCGCCGAGCGGCGCCAGCACATCATGGAGCGAGCGCGTGATGGTATCGGTTTCGTAATTACTGCATTGTGCTATCGATACTACGGATTTTGCCATAACCTGATTTCTGTCCGCTGGGACTCGTCTCTTATAATATATCTATAAAATACACGAAAACCGGCCGTGAGACCAAGGATGCGGGTGGGTTTGTCGGTCGGCCCCGCTGTCATCCTGGAGATTATGATACGGCGCGGATGTTTGTTAATATATTCGCGTCGCTCCTTTGCATATTCTGGATTATAAAGAGTCTTTTCTGTATGCTTGGATATGGAGCCGCAAAGCTTCAAGCAGGCCCGGATATTTTTGGGCGCTTGTTTGGTTTATACTCGCGTCGATAAGCGTATTACGCCTT